>CAZUFQ010000128.1:0-11313 GCA_964618735.1 uncultured Enterobacteriaceae bacterium | reverse complement strand
GGGGAAGTTTGGATAAACGCCATGAATGTTTGCGGTTCCGCCCGACCGGTGGGATTACCTCCTTTTGCGGCCGATTGGTCATGAACAGCTTGCGCCACCGGCGCGTCGTCCGGTCCGCCACAGATCAAGACTTTCCCGTAATGCTGTGTGAGTTGGTCAATCAGTTCTGCATACCCGGCGACGGTCCAGCGTTTCGTGGGCCAGACCGATCCGGGGCACACAAGGAAGACTGGATCTTCGGCTCCAATATTTGCTTCCTGCAGCAGTTGCTGTGCATTTGTCCGTGCTACCGCTCCATAGCTGACGAACGGGCGACGGTCACATTCTTCCGGCTCCGCACCGAAGGCGCGCATGAGACATAAGATGCGCTCGACCTCGTGACGCTGTTGATCTCGTATAACCGTATGGTGATAGAGAAACCAGCCGGGACTTTGACGAAATCCGATGCGCTGCGGAATGCCTGCAAGCGCTAAGAGGAGCGCTGTGCGGAGTGACTTATGCGGCGCCGCGGCTAGGGTGAAGCGTTCTTGTCGTAATTGCCGCGCCGTGTTGAGCAGCCCTACCAGTCCTTTCCCAGCCGCTCGTTTTGCATCTATCAGCACGCGATCAATCATAGGATGCGTCTCAAGCAACGGACGCGCCTGTGGTGTCGTCAGCACCGTGAGTGATTCCGGCGCCAAACGACGCCGGAGTTCGGTGATCAGCGGGGTGGTGAGTACAACGTCGCCAAGAAAACCCGTCTGGACAACGAGCAAGCGAGGAGGGGGAGAAGCGTGAAGAGAAGAGGTTGCCATCATTCGAGCTTAGCGGCTTCTTCGATGAGCATGACCGGGATGTCATCTTTAATTGGGTAACAGAGTTTACAGGCCGGGCAGACTAAGCCGTCTTGTTTTTGCGTCAGCGTGAGTTCGCCCTTGCACTGTGGGCAGGCCAGAATATCAAGAAGTTCTTTACTTAACGCCATGCTGCTCTCCTTTAGGCGTCGCGTTTGCGAAACCGCAACATCAAGTTATCTTCCATCAGCGTGCGTGGGTTTAGGAGCCAGGAGCAGAGCCGACGGTTCTCCTGCTTCTGGCCTGGATTCTTTTCGCGCAAAAGCAGCGTGTACCATGTATACAACATCACAGGCGCTCCCAAGAGAGCGAACAGCGCGCGCGAGTACGGTTTAATTTTACTCCTGCCGAGCTGCTCAAGCTCCAAACGGTTCTGCTTACACAGGTAATACAGGATCGGAAGATCGATAGGATAGTTGTGAAAACGGTGCGCCTGATCGAGCGGCGTGTCAAAAGGAATGAAGCGCCGTTTTGTTTTGTGATACCCGCTCCACAAAAAGTGTAGCCGGGAATTGAGCCGCATAATGTTGGGAGTTGTTATAATCAATACGCCATTGGGCTTAAGAATGCGGGCCAGTTCTCCGAGCGCGCTGCGATGATTCTCCAAGTGCTCAATGACTTCAACCAGAAGAATGACGTCGAAACTAGCGTCCTCGTAGGGCAAGCGCTGCAAGAGATTGACTCCGTAGTCAATAGGAATGCCATTCAGCCCGGGACCCGAGGGCTCGAAGTTGGTGCCGCGCACAAGAAATCCCTGCGGCTTGACGGCTTGCAGCACGTCGCCTTCTTTGCAGCTCACATCGAGCAACGTTTTGCCTACTGCGGGAATGTCCGCTAGCATTTCGATAACGCCTTTGATGAGGAATGGAGCCGCCATACCTACCTCAAGCTGCTTTCGTAAGGCGACGCTCGATGTCGGCAAGTAAGTGTTCTTCGCGGTCAATAGCCATACGCACCCGCAGCGCTATGAGCTTCCCTGTCGCAAAAGGGAAGCGTTCCAGTTTTACGAGATCTTTTTCTGTGGTCACAATGAGATCTACCTTTTGTCCTATGGCAGAGATCGTCTGCCAGTCCGCCTGAGAGTACTGATGATGATCAGGAAATTCCATGACCTCCACCACCTCAGCGTCCCATGCTCGTAAAGATTGATAGAAAGGCGTGGGGTCCGCAATCCCGGCCAGCGCGGCAATCCGCTTACCGCTCAGGTGGGTGAGGGGAAGCTCGCGCCACTGCCGTTGCTCGGAACTCACTAACGCCGTTGGCTGAAGGCTGCCTCCGTAGATCGGTTTCTGCGGACTCAACTTGCTCCATGCTTGTGGAAGAGGGAGATGATTTGTCTGCGCATCACCTTTAGTGACAATGACAATATCAGCTCGGCGCGCCGCTGAGAAAGGTTCACGGAATGGTCCAGCTGGTAGGAGACGACACTCTTGCAGTCCTTGCCGAGCGTTCAACAGCAGCAGATCGACGGCGCGGTTGAGGCGACGGTGTTGGAAGCCATCGTCGAGAATCACGATATCTAACCCGAACTGTTTCTGTGCGAGGCGTGCGCCGGCGGCGCGATCGCGTCCGGCAATCACCACTCCCGGAAAAAGGCGGGCAAGCATGACGGCTTCGTCGCCAACTTCTTCTGGCGTCGCGGTTGGGTCTCCGTTCGTTCCCACAACGGTAGTATGGGCTTGTGCGCCTTTGTAGCCTCGGTTGAGAATTCCTACTTTGTAACCCCGAGCCCTGAGCTGATGGGCTAACCATAAGACGACCGGGGTTTTTCCTGTGCCGCCCACAGTGAGATTTCCCACGCTGATGACGGTTATGGGAGGGTGATGGACAGTCAGCCAGCGCTGATTGTATAGCCAATTCCGCCCGTCCACGATAGCCGAGAATCCCCAAGCCGCCGGGGTCAGCAGGAACCCGCCGATTTTTCCCCAGACGCCTTGGCGGCGCCAGATAACGTTGAAGCAGCGTTGCGCGGAAGTCATAGGAAAAATGACAATACAAAATACAGAAGTTAGAAATCAGAATGTCGCAGGTTCGTTCCTGATTGCTGTAACACCTCTAGCACAACTGCCATGGTGCGTTGCACTGCCCCTTGTCCTTGGGTGATAACCTGGTAAGCGCAGCGTCCGAGTTCCCGGGCTTTAGGAGGATTCGAGAAGAGGGCGAGCAGTTGTCGATAGGCGTCTTCTTCTGTTCGCACAGTAAACCCGCCGCCTGCTTGCACAAGCTGTTCTACAAGGGTGACGAAATTCCCCATGTACGGACCAAAACAGACCGGCGTTTCCGCTAGCGCGGGCTCCACTACGCTATGACCGCCGGGTCCTTTGATGAGGCTGCCGCCGACAAAGGTGACGACAGCTGCGTGATAGAAGGAGGCTAATTCTCCTAGAGTATCGAGTAAAAACACCTCTGCACTAGAGTCTTTTGCGTGCTGGAGTTGGCTGCGCTTCACATAACGATAACTATGCTGTTGTAAGAGCAATTCAACCTCAGCAAAGCGTTGCGGATGACGGGGCGCTAGGAGGAGCAACAAATTTGGCGTGGCGGCGCGTAGACGCCGAAACACGCGCAAAAGAAATTCTTCTTCTGTTGGATGAGTGCTGGCGCCAATCAGCAGCGGACGTCCAGTAAAGTCGGCCTCTTGCAATACGGCTAGCCCCTGGGGACCGGCGGCGCTTACGTTGTCAACTTTGAAATTGCCGGTGACAATGATGTGCTGCTGAGGCGCGCCGGCTGCTTTGAGCCGCTCCGCATCCGCAGTTGTCTGCATGCAGCAGCGAGTAATGCTTTGAAAAACAGGTTGGAACAAGGGACGAAGCCAACGATAGCGAGCGTGCGCCCGAGCAGAGAACCGACCACTCACGAGAAAGATGGGCGCTTGACGATGCGCAAGCGTCAGCAAAAAGTTTGGCCACATCTCGGTTTCCGTGAAAAAGAATGCGGCTGGACGGATGGCGCGCAGCACGCGCTGGATAAAAAATGGATGATCAAGCGGAAAGTAGATGATGGCGTCGGCTTCCGGGATTTTTTCTCGGGCGGTCGCATAAGCTGTCGGTGTGAGCGTAGAGAGAACCAGCGGTGTGCGGGGAAACGCTTGTTTCAATTCGTGCAAAAATGGGCGCGTAGCGAGCATTTCGCCGACCGAAGGCGCATGGAGCCACAAAGGCTGCTTATTTTTGACACAGTCCCGTACGTCTTGTGGAAGAAAACCCAAGCGCTGGGCTAGGCCCAGCCGGTAACGCGGTCGCACCAGGAGAGCGAGTCCAGCCGCGGGGAGAGCTGGAAGAGCGAGTGTAGTGAGAAACAGATTGTATAAAGTTTGTGCGGGGATCACGATGAGTGACTATATCTTCATTAGTTATGGCTTACCGAAGATGTGACGTTGAAGTTTGCGTCCTGCGCTCGGCGACAGGAGAGGGGACTGCGGTGAAAGACGCATCAGCGATGGCCGTAATTGTCGTCAGCGTATGCTCCAACTCTTGTCGCTTCATTTCCATCATCTCCGGCGAGGCGTCTGCTGGAACTTGGATAGGTTGTCCGGCTACATAGGTGATGCGACTGAATGGCAAAGGAATAAGCAGTCGATCCCAACTTTTCACCGTAATCTTCCATTTGGCTCCGTAGGTGACAGGGAATATAGGCGCGCCAGTCACGCGCGCGAGTTGCAGGACGCCCGACTTCACTTGGTAACGTGGGCCGCGCGGTCCATCTGGCACCACTAAGAGATCATATCCCTGCCGATACGCGGCAATCATACCTTTTAACCCACCCATCCAGCCGCGTGTTGAGGAGCCACGCACCGCGCTGACGCCAAACCGTTTGAGGACGCGCGTGATAATCTCGCCATCACGATGCATGCTGTTCATGACGCACGCCTTTTCGCCACGATAGGGGAACCGCATTAGCAGGATCCGACCATGCCAAAACGCCAGAATGACCTGTTCTTTCCGTTCCCACCGAGCAAGGAGGTCCTCGGCGCCAATGAAACGCTTGCGAGTCGTTTTTGCTAGAAACCACAAGGCGCATAAGGCCAACGCTGTCCAAAAGCGAATCTTGAGTTCTTCGCCAAGCGGAAACTTCGGCGTAGGACTATTGGAGTGGGGCGTCATGGAACTGGAGATCATAGAGTCTACGATATTGGGTGTTCCGCGCAAGGAGTTCGTTGTGGCAGCCTTCTTCGACAATTTTGCCTTCTGTGAGGACGACAATCCGATCCGCACGTTGAATAGTAGAGAGTCGGTGGGCGATGACCAAGACCGTCCTGCCGACCATTAACCGATCGATAGCAGCCTGGACGAGGCGCTCGGATTCGGTGTCGAGCGACGAAGTGGCCTCGTCCAGAATAAGGATTGGAGCATTCTTCAGCAGCGCCCGAGCAATGGCCAGGCGTTGCCGTTGTCCGCCAGACAAGCGCACGCCAAGCTCTCCGACCATCGTGTCGTAGCCTTGCGGCAGTGCGGTAATGAAGTTGTGCGCATGCGCAGCTTTGGCGGCGGCGACGACTTCTTCAAACGGACGCTCAGGAGCGCCATACGCAATGTTGTTGCGCACGGTGTCGTTAAAAAGAAAAGTAAACTGTGTGACCACCGCAATGTATGAACGTAACGATTGTACAGTAATATCGCGAATATCAACCCCGTCGATGGTGATCTTTCCTTGGTTGACATCATAAAAACGTGGAATCAAATCTGACAACGTGCTTTTGCCGCCGCCGCTCGGACCAACCAGAGCGACCACCTCGCCAGCCCCGATGGTGAGGTTGATGTTTTGCAGCACCCATTCGTCTTGATAACGAAACCAGATATTTTCAAAACGAATTCCTTGATGAAAGCCGGTTAACGCTTGCGCGCCGAGGCGGTCGGCCACCTCGTTGCGCTCATCCAGCACTTCAAAGAGGCGTTCGGCGGCGGCCAGGCCGTTCTGGATGGCGGCATTCGTGCGGGTCAGGTGCTTAAATGGTTCGTATAACAACATCATTGCGGTCAGGAATGCGACGAAGGCTCCTTGGGTCCGCTCCCCGCTAATGACGCTGGCGCCACCGTACCATACCACAGCGGCAATCCCACAAGCGGACACGAGTTCCACCATGGGAGGAACGAATGCGCGCAGCCGTCCAGCTTTCATGGAATATCGGAAGAGGCGTGCGTTTTCCTTGGCGAACCGCTCGCTTTCATAGCCCTCCATGCCAAAGGCTTTGACCACACGGTTACCCTGAACCGCCTCTTGCATCAGCGCGGTGAGATTGCCCAACGTCCCTTGTCCTCTGCGGCTCGACGATCGGACTGTTTTGTACACGCCCATGAGCGGCAGAATGGAGACTGGAAAAACAATGAACGCCATCAGAGCGAGAAACCAGTCCTTCATAAACGCGACGACAATCAGCGCTAGCAGAGTTGTGGCGTCTTTCATCATGGAGGCGGAGGATTGAGTTAAGGCTTCACGTACGAGGGTAGTGTCGTTAGTGACGCGGGAGAGGATTGTTCCAGTCGGTGTCCGGTGGAAAAAGGACAACGACAACGATTGCAAATGGGCGCTCAACGCGTTCCGTAAATCTTCGACAATACGCTGCCCGACATACTCGATCAGATACGCACTGCCAAAGTTGACAACGCCGCGCAAAACGAAGGTGCCGACGATGATCCATGGCAAGAATTTGAGCGCCGTGAGATTTTTCTTCGCAAAGATGTCATCGAAAATATGTTCAACCAAAAACGGCAAAACGCCATTGGTCGCGCTGAAGAGCAACATGCAGATCAAGGCGGTGACGAACTCTGGAACCAGATAGGGACGGAGAAACGGAAAGAGACGACGATAGACGTTCATTATGGGATAGTTGACTGGAACTTCTGAGTGCGTGGAGTCAAGAGAGTTTTAAGTCTGCTGCTTATTCCTCACCACTTGTTACTTATTCCTTAAGTACTTTTTTGGACTAACATGGCGAGCGCCAGATCTGCTGCTCGTCCTGCCGCCCCACCGGAACCGAGCCGTCGGCGTACTTCACGTAAACCTTCCTGTATGACCCTATAGGCTTGCGAATCGTCAAGCAACTGCCGCGCTGTGTGTGCGATCCGTTCCGGCGTAACGGCAGATTGGATTAATTCTGGGACCACCTGCCGTTCCGCGATCAGATTAGGCATGCCAATGAATGGCACGCGGACGAACAAACGCGCCAAGGCGTAGGTGATTGGCGCCATACGATACATAATCACCATCGGGCGTTCTAAAAGCGCCGTTTCTAATGTAGCCGTACCCGAAGCCACCAACGCCAGATCTGCCGCATGTACGATATTGTAAGTGTCTCCCTGTACGATAGGGATTGGGTGTTGGCCGACTTGACGTCTGACTTGTTCCACATCCAATGTCGAAGCGACAGCGAGAACAAATTGATAGGGCTCGCCTAAGAGCTTAGCCGCGGCCAACATGGGAGTCAGTAAATAACGCACTTCTTGTGCTCGGCTGCCAGGCAACAGGGCGATGATCTTGCGCTGCGGATCGAGACCGTATTGCGCGACCGTATCTTCCCGCGCACGCGTCGGGCGCACCCGGTCCACCAAAGGATGTCCGACAAAATCGACCTGGCAACCGTGCGCGGCGTAGAAAGCCGACTCGAACGGAAAGATTGCTGCTAAACGATCGACGCGTTTGGCGATCGTGTACACGCGGCGTTTGCGCCATGCCCAGACCTGGGGGCTGATGTAATAAAATACGCGCACGCCAACCTGTTTGGCGATCTTAGCGAGCCGGAGATTGAATTCGGGAAAGTCGATGAGAATAAGAAGATCCGGCGGCTGGGTTCTGAGAATGTTTGTCAACTGACGATAGGTTCCGATAAGAGCCCGCAATTTATCCCGCGCTTCAAACAAGCCCATGCCGGCGATAGTTGCAGTGTCGACGATAATCTCCATGCCTGCTTCGCATAAATACGGACCGCCGACGCCAAAGACCTGGACGGCTGGCTGATGTTTTTTGAGCGCCATAACAAGATCAGCGCCATGAACGTCTCCAGACGCCTCGCCGGCGACAAGCAACACTCGATGCTGAGGGATGAGAGGCTGGGATTGGGGAATTTGCAATGTCACGTGTGCAGCTATTGTAAAGAGATCGAGAAATCAGACAAGGCGGATAATGCTGACGAATAGTTTCTCCTCCATACCCTACGCAATAAAATCCCCTCGCGCTCCGCGCGGCCCCCTTTGGAAAGGGGGCGTTTGGGTCCCCTCCTTTGCCAAAGGAGGGATAGGGAGGATTTCGCCCACCGTATCAAGGTGAGACAGATAACGCGATGCAGTTGCGCTTCTCCTGCTTTCCCACTACCCTCGCCGCACCATGCGCACTCCCCGTGCCCTTACCTTGGTGATCTTCGTCGTACTACTCGGAGCCGCCGTGTTCGTGCTTTTACCAACGTGGCTTCCGCAGTCGTTGCAGTTCTATCGGTATTCCTGGCTCGGCGAGCCGTCCTACAACGCCCCTCCAGCAAGTAAAAAAGTTGAGCTTGATCAAACTGAGCCATTTTGTCCTGATTTGCATCCGGACTGGCGTAAGAGTCAAGTCATTGACGGCGTCACCATTGATGAGTCCCTCGCCTGTAACCCTGATAATCCGTGGGCGGTGGCGGCATTCGTGAAGGGCACGAACAATGTGTCGATGGAGACCCTGATGAAATCGGGGCTTGCGCCGGACGCGGTAGTGATAGGAGAGGATAAAGATGGCGATGGCGATCCGGACGTCATCACGATTAAACTCGAAGTGGTGGAATTAAACGGTCACTCACCGGACATTGTTGAGCCGTTTCCTACATTTTTTATCGCTCCAGGGATTCAACCCGGCTTGTGGGTCTTCGCACCCAAGACGCACGGTATGGCGACCAAGAATGCCGACAGCATTGAAGCGAAGGATCTCCTACGCGCGCCCTCTCCAGTCATTCGAGTGGAGCAAGGCGACACGGTCCAGGTTGTGTTAGAGAATACGCACTATTTCCCGCACACCATTCATTTTCACGGAGTAGACCACCCGTATTCGCATCATGAGGGTCAAGGCAATGACGGCGCGCCGGAAACGAGCGAACTTCCTGTGATGCCGGGCGAGAGCCGCACCTATGAATTCTCGCAGTTCGATGCCCCTGAATTTCATACAGGTCATGGGGAAGTGATGCCAGGCAAGAGCCGCACGTTTACGCTGGCCCCACGGCAGCCGGGCACCATGTTCTATCACTGCCACGTACAACCGCAGCACCACATTCACATGGGACTGCAAGGCATGTTCGTTGTTGAAGAGAATCGCCCCAACAATTGGGTGCAAACTTTGAACATTGGCGCTGGGCAAGTACGTCATCCCTCTGTGGCCGTGCGCGAGCAATATGCTCAGGAGTATGACCTGCATTTCCAAGATATCGACAGCACCCTGAACAATATCATTCAAACGACGAACGATCCGCGTTTGATTGAGAAGGCCATGAACCGCGAGTACAACATCACTCAACGGCGGGCAAACTATTTTCTCCTCAATGGCCGGTCGTTTCCTTACACGTTTCGTGAGTCGCTGATTGTCACGGAGCCGGACCAGCACATTAAGTTGCGCGTGCTGTCTGGCGGAGAAGAAGGGCTTTCTCTGCATAGTCATGGCCACAAAATGACCATTACGCATTATGACGGCGTGGCGGCCAATCCCGCCGTGCAAATCACCCGAGATGTCTTTTGGCTCAGCACCGCGCAGCGGCTCGATTTGGACCTCAATACCACCAACGATGGTCTCCACAGCTACGGGGAAGGAGTGTGGATGCTACACGACCATAAGGAACGCGCCTTCACTACCGATGGCATGCACCCCGGCGGCAGCGTCAGCGCTATTGTCTCGCGATCGTATCTCGATGAGCACGGTTGGCCGAAAACGCACGGCGTTGATTGGACGCCGTTCTTCTCGCCGCGATATTACAAACGAGAAATTCCGGTGTGGGCGGCTTATGATCCAACCGGTCTATTTGGTGAAGCTGGTGCACGCACGCCGCGCTGGCCTTGGGCTGTGTTGCTCGGGTTTATTATCGGAGCGCTGCTCGGGCTCTGCCTTGTCTTGGGGCGCGCAGTGCTACGACGAGGGCGAGGAGCGTAAATGATGCGACTTACGTTCTATTTCCTGTTGCTTGCATTAATAATTTTGCCGATGTCCGAGGCGGCTCAGACCTTTGCCGCTGATCCTCATGTTCACGACATGCATCACGAACACCACGGCATGCGCATGGACATGGAAGGAACAGTCATGAATGAAAACCTAGACCAGCTTCCTCGCGATTGCACGAAAATTTCAGGCGAGCGGGAAATTACCGTACATGCGGGGCGCAAGTATGCTCAACAATTCAACGGGATGATGTTTACCTATGACGAGCGGGAATGGAACGTGGAGCCGTGTTCTAAGGTAACGGTAACATTGATTAACGAGGATCAGGTGCGGCATCAGTGGATGATTCACGACCTGCCTCGTTATTTGTATCCGGAAGGGATGTTTCATATCGAAGTCAACGGGCATGGGAAAGAGACTGGGACATTCATCGTGCCAAGTGCGAAGAAGACCTATCTCGTGCATTGCGACATTGCGCAGCACACCGAGAAGGGGATGAAGGCGCAACTCAAGGTTAGCGGGGGAAACGGCGACTTGCCAAGCATTCTGGGCATTACCGGGGCGCGTCAGCCGGATGTCTATCCTGGACAATGGAACTCGTGGGCGCTAGGCGTAATGCTCGTGGCCGGTTTGGCGGGCGCGCTAATGGTGGGGCGTCTGCTGATTGCGCCATCGTAGTTTTGACAAAGAGAATCTTAGCTCTGTAGAATTATTGATGATAAACACTTCCATCTAGCTTTGACAGCGAGTTCTAGTTTGGAGCGTCCAGGCCAGCTATCAACAGACCAAGCTCGCCCGCAAAGATCTCCTTCACTTCCGCACAGGCGACCTTGGGGTTTTGTTGATTTTCTTCGTATTCCCCACTTTCGAATTTGGCCGGCAACAAGGCTCCGAAATGTCTACAACTACAACGCGTAGTCGGTCTCGATCTGCTTTTGGGATGAGCGATTCGAGCGCGCTTTGAAGCTCGGCTGCGCTAGCTGGACGGTTGACGCCATTGGGAAGCTTTGGCATCCTCCGGTCCTTTGCCTGCCCTGACCAGAGAACGAGATAGACGCCCAGTCCGCCTGCCTTTGCGTCCCTTGTGTACAAACGATCAAGTTGGGTATGCCATGCTGTCCAAAGCTCTCGGTGGTAATGGTGCTTGACCTCTATCGGCAGGAGCCTCTCAAGTCCTTGTAAAACCACCAGATCGCATTCCTTGTCTTCAACCATATGGTGTTCTACCGTCACAATAAGACCTGGAGCCTGCACTCTATTTTGTAGATCTTCTGCCAATAGTCCCGAGCAATCCTCTTCATGTTTTGGTTTGATAAGCTGGCGGTGCTCACCCTCGTTCCAGTAGGAACGGTATCGTTCTCTTTGTGTCCGC
>CAZUFQ010000127.1:8735-11356 GCA_964618735.1 uncultured Enterobacteriaceae bacterium | reverse complement strand
ATCTTCTCTACTAAGTCCACCATTTCTCGCTGCAGTTTGTAGCGGAATGTTTCTATCCCGATGATCACCGCCGGTTTCTTTGCGTGATTAAAGCGTTCTGTGGTGTCGCGGACAGCTTCTTCGACCTTGCGTGGATCAGAGTGGGCATATTCAAGCTTGCCGTCCCATTCGATAATATCGCGGGGCACGTCGATCTCTCGGTCCACCATGTCCTGATGAATCTCGATGTAGCCTGGCTGTTGGTGGAGCCACATTGCTCGAACGATTTCATCGATATCCGTGGCGGCGGTGCGGGGATCGGCGATCAACTTGGCCGCACAGGTAATTTCTTGAAAAATATGAAATTGCGATTCGATTTCCTTTGCCTGGTGGTGAATGAGGACGCCCAGCCGTCGTTTTTCTTCCCCGGGGCCGCCGCTGATGACGAGAATCGGCACGCGCTCGGAGAATGACCCTGCGACAGGATTGACTACATTGTGACCACCAGCGCCGTACGTGACGCATAGCACGCCAAGTTTGCCGGTTGCACGGGCGTATCCGTCTACGGCGAACCCGGCCCCGGGTTCGTGCGAGAATGTTATGACTTCCATTCCCCGTGGTTTGCCAAATTTCATGAAGAGTTGGATAACGAGATCACCGGGAATACCGAAGAGGTGCGTCACTCCAATCTTGCGTAGATAGGCGACAAGAAAATCTCCGAGCTGCATGCACATTTTCATACCGACTCCTTCTTTTCGGCATTGTAACAATATGGCGAGCGCAAAATAAGGCAGAGACGAAAACGATGAAGGAAGGACAGACACGGGGAGGGGGCAAACAAGGGAGGGGACAAACAAGAATACGTTTGGTCCCCGGGGAGAAGCATTTATCCAAAAAATTCTTCGATATTGCCGGAAATAACCGCAACGTCACGCACGGTGTTATTCCGAAAGACACGAAATAAGATCGTTTCTCCAGCAGGTTTACTCCAGAGGTAGTCGTATAGCACGTGACGATCGGTAACTTCGTGACTATCAACGGCCATCACTACATCGCCGGCTTTGAGACCGGCTTTGTCCCCTGGGCCGCCAGGAAGTAATCCTGCCAACACCATATGGTCTCGTAATGGGTAGGAGTACATGCCGATCCAGGCTCGTGATGGTCGGCTGATACATCTCCCGTGACGAAGCAACTCGTCGTGATGATCAAGATAATGATCAACCGGGATGGCGAGAGAAAATTTCCCGACCTCCCCTAAGTTCAACGACACGACGCCAATCATGCGCCCCTTCATATCGAACATCGGGCCGCCCCCGAGCCCCGGGTTCATCGCGGAACAGACTAAGGCGCGATCCAAGCGATATTCCCAATACGCTTCATAAGCGCCGAGAGTAGAGAGAAAGCCGCCGCTGACCCGCCTTCCAGTTGTGTCGTCGCTACTAGCAACCATAAACACTTCATGGCCTGGCTGTAATTCGCTGCTCGAATGCAATTGGACCGGAGGGACGCCGTAATGAGCGACTTTAAGAACCGCAATGCCATTCACAAAATCTTGAGCGACTACCTCAGCCTCATACTGATTATTGTCCAGCATGCCAACCTGCACCTTGGAGGCGCCGATAACGATATAGTTCACGGTCAGAATATGTCCAGCTGAATCCACTACTGCCCCGGACCCCATACGCTCCGTACCCAGGAGTGTTGCGGAGGGATGGCGGGGTGGTACGAGGGCATGAATACTCACTGTCGATGGGACCACCTGTTCGATGAGCTTAACCGAAGCGTTCACTGTGACTCCCCGGATGAAAGGATTTTTCAAACCTAAAGACTTGCCAATATGAAAGCAACCCCTTGCCTAAAGCTCTTTATAAACGGCAAATTTTTGCCAACTGTCATTTTTTCGACATGAAAAAGCTTTTAATCATATTACTGTCCTGGAGCGCCAACGGCCAATGATTTTATAACTCTCTATAAACAAAAGATATTTATTGAGTAAAAGAAAAGAATCTCAGAAAAGTGAATTGGCCTCATTCTTGCTCACTTTTGGGATGAGACTAAATCTCCACAGTGAGGAGGAGGAAAATGGCGGCTGCACAGCGTTTAATTACTCCAGAACTTCCAGAAATGTTGCTCCCAACTCAATTTTTTTCGGATCGGTTGTTGGTCGGGCGCGCCTCTGGAGAGTTGGCGTTGCAATGGGCAGTCTTTTCCGATGGGCTCAGTCGCTATTGGAAATTAGCATCAAACAATATCTTCCATACTTCCGAAGAATTCCTTGAAGAAGAAAATTGGCTTCTTGCAGACGATGTGGACTGGCCGTTCTCCTTTACCAGCCTTTGCGAAACTTTTGGACTGAAAACTTCTTCGGTCCGCTCATCCCTACTCGCATGGAAACAGGCGCATATGTCTGAAGCTGTGCGCGTTTTCCCGCAAGCCTAGGCGTGAGTACTTTGTCCCGCGCACACGGGCGGGGGGATCTTCCTCCTTTCCTCCCGCCCGTTCCTCCTTACTTTCCCTTGGCAGCTTCGTACAAATCTTATAGTCTCTCCAGCCCGGTTTGCTAACCTCGCAGAAGAGTTAGCAAACCGGCTTTACTCCTCGAAAACACTCACTTTTCTGTTTGCTTCCTCTTTCTACCCTTT
>CAZUFQ010000127.1:0-8725 GCA_964618735.1 uncultured Enterobacteriaceae bacterium | reverse complement strand
GGGGGTCCCTACTTTTATGGCAAAGCACCTGTAGGAGGGGTAGATGTAACTTACTGTCTATGGTTTTCGATTACATTACGTCCAGGAGGGCCAGGGCTCTGATCTGCTGCTTATTCATGGACTAGGCGGCAATCTGCACGACTGGGACGCTTGCGTCCCCGAATTGGCTCGTTATCACCGTATCACTCGTTTTGACGCCCGCGGATTTGGCGAATCCGATAAACCTCCTGGCCCCTATTCTCCGCAGCTTTTCGCGAAAGATCTTGCTGGGCTTTTCCCAGCCTGTGGTCTCGCTCGCGCTCATATCGTCGGAATTTCCATGGGCGGCGTTATCGCCCAACGGTTCGCGCTTGATTTTCCTGAACATGTCACATCCCTGACGCTCATCAGCACTTCCAGTGAAGTTGGAGCGCAAGCCCATGAAGCTTGGGAGAAAACGGCGTCGATTATTGAAGAGCGCGGCTTCTCCTCAAATCTCAACGCAGCGCAGCGCGTGTTTGCCCCAAGCTTTGCGAAAGCTCACCCGGAAGTTGTACAAGCAATAGCGGAGCGCACGGCTGGGAATGCTCCGCACGCGTATGCGGCTGCGGCGCGCGCGATCGGCGACTATAATTGGACTGCTGAATTAAGCCGGGTGCAAACGCCGACGCTGATTGTGCAAGGCATGGAGGATAAGCTGACGCCTCCTGGTGGATCCATCAAAATGAGCCGTGTGCTTCCTCGTGCGCGGCTACTCATGTTTCCTGATTGTGGCCATGCCGTGCCTGAAGAGAAGCCAGAGCTGTTGACCCGTACTCTGCTTGCATTTCTTGCAGGCGTAGATTTTTCCCGTTGAAGATCTATGTTGCGAGCGATCCAAGAGACAAACGCCTTGCGGCCACGGTACACCGCCTGGCGAATGCTGAACCTCTGGGTCCTTGGTATCGTGCTCGTCGCTACGATTGTTCATTGGAGGTGGCCAGGGCAGAGTGCTACACTTAAGGGGCTACACGCAGCAGCTGAACAGAAAGGGCAAACTATGGCGCAAGAACGAATCCGCGCTCCAGAACTGGAAGGGGGCGTAGGATGGTTAAACACGAATACGCCGCTGTCTTTAGCAGGGCTCAGGGGCAAGATCGTGCTGCTTGATTTTTGGACCTATTGCTGTATCAACTGCATGCACGTCATTCCCGATCTCAAAAAGCTCGAGGCCAAATACGCGAATCAATTGGTGGTGATTGGCGTCCATTCTGCGAAATTCCCGAACGAGGGAGAATCGGACAACATTCGCCAGGCGATTCTCCGCTATGAAATCGAACATCCTGTTGTCAATGACCGCGAGTTTCTTATCTGGCGGCGGTATGGTCCACGTTCATGGCCGACGTTGGTGCTTATCGATCCCGACGGGTATCTGATCGGCGGTATCTCTGGAGAGGGTCATTACGATAAGCTCGATCATGTCATCAGCCAACTAGTACTTGATTTTCGCAATCGTGGCCGGTTGAATGAAGAACCTTTGCGTCTCGCGCTAGAGAAAGCTCGCTTCTCTGCCCCGGTGCTTTCCTTCCCAGGGAAAGTCCTAGCCGATCCGACTCAGGATCGACTGTTCATTGCCGACTCGAATCACAATCGCATTCTCGTAACCACGAAATCTGGAAAAGTGCTCGATGTGGCGGGCTCCGGCGTAAAGGGAGCGGCAGACGGCTCTTTCACCGCGGCGACCTTCGATCATCCGCAAGGGATGGCGCTGGACGGCGAGGTCTTGTACATCGCTGATACCGAAAATCATCTCATCCGTCATGTTGATCTTAAAGCGCGGACGGTGACGACCATTGCGGGAACTGGAGTGCAAGCGTTAGGGCAGTATCGGCGCGGCGCGGCGCGAGAGGTGGCGCTTAGTTCTCCCTGGGACCTGGTCCTGGAAAAAGGGATTCTGTACATCGCCATGGCTGGTTCGCACCAGGTGTGGGCGATGAACTTACACTATGGAGAAATTGGTCCGTATGCGGGCTCTAGCCAGGAAGGGCGCATCGATGGACCTCTGATGAACGCGGCGCTCGCCCAACCGAGCGGCATCACTTCTGACGGGACGAATTTATACATTGCCGACTCAGAGGTCAGCGCTATTCGTGCAGTGAGCCTCAATCCGCGCGGGCACGTATCAACCATCGTTGGCAAAGATCTCTTTGAGTTTGGTGATATTGATGGGCAGGGAGAGCGCGTGCGACTGCAACACCCTCTTGGTATAACCTACCATAACGGCATGCTTTACGTTGCTGACACGTATAACCATAAAATCAAAGTGATTGGTCCAGTGCTGTGCTCTTCAACCACGCTTTTCGGCGCCGGAAAACCTGGGTTTTGCGACGGGGAAGACGCGCAATTCTCCGAACCAAATGACGTCAGTATAGCAGATGGCAAGATGTATATTGCCGATACGAATAATCACGCCATTCGCGTCGCTGACTTGCGTACGAAAATTGTGACGACGCTCACGATCACTGGTCTGTCAGACAATGCTGGCTCAACGATGGCGGATATCTGGCCGAATCTTGAGGAAGTCCATCTCAGTAAACGCACCCTACAGTCCAATCAGGGACGAATGGTTGTCAATGTACACATCCCAGCGCCCTTCAAGTTGAATCCTGGCTCGCCATTCGAGTATCGCGTTGAGGTCAAAGGAAACGCTTCGCAGCCGGGGAAACGGACGACGGTGAAAGACGGACAATTCCCGCTGCAAATCCCTCTTGCGCTTGCTGATGGCGAGGCCGAAGTGCGCGCCACTGTCAGTTTTGTTTACTGTCGTGAAGGGGATGAAGGCGTTTGTGTAATCAAGTCCTTGCGGTGGATCGTGCCGGTTCAGGCGACGAAGAGCGGCGCTGAGGAGCTACTCGTCGATCATGTGCTCGTTCCTGAATTGCTGGAACCGTCAAACAGCCTGTAGCACGGCAATTGATGAGAGAAGGAAAGGGATGCCTATGCGACCAAACTATCGCGTGATTGACGCTGATGGACACGTGGATGAGAAGCATATCAACTGGGAGGAACGGGTCCCCGAGCGCTATCGGCGTGAGGCTCCGTGTTGGGTGACCTACCCAGATGGTCGAAAGCATTTGACCGTGGAAGGCAAACTGTGGCCGAGCCGTCGCGACTTCTACGGTCAATTGGGTAAGGGGCCGGAGCCGCACAAACCTGCCCATATGTGGGGGTGGGATCGGGTGGAGGGCATGCCGGATCCTCATAAACGCATTCCTGACATGGATCTTGAAGGGATCGATGTCGCCGTGCTGTTCGGCACCTTTATTGGTCTGGGAGCCATTGCGGCCATCGAGGACCCTGGTCTCGCGGTGGCGGTGGCGACCGCTTATAACAACTGGTTAGCAGAGTATTGCCAACCATATCCAGAACGCCTGAAAGGCATTGCCTTATTGCCGTGGCAAGATCCGCAAGCGGCGCGGATGGAAATGCGGCGCTGCGTGGAGAAGCTCGGGATGGTTGGGGTGCAGGCGTTGACGAATTTCGGCGGCAAGCTGCTGCATGAAGAACAATTCGATCCGCTCTGGGAAGAAGCGCAAGGGTTAGAAACGCCGGTATGCGTGCATATCATTTCGACGAACTCAACTGGTATTGATCGTTTCGATCGGTACGTCTTTAAGCACGCCTTCTATGCCCTCGATTCAATGCTGGCGGTTTCTTCTTTTGCCGCCGGCGGCATCTTAGAGCGGTATCCCAAATTAAAAGTGGCGTTTATGGAAGCTGGGGCTGGCTGGGCGCCGTGGATTGTGGATCGTCTTCACGAACACTATGAGTTGCTGCCGCAACAGATGCCTTGGCAAACACGGGATCCCGGAGAATGGATCTGCAGCGAGAACTGCTACTTCGCGGTTGAGCCTGAGGAGAGTACGATTCCTTATGTTGCGCAAACGATAGGTGAAGACCGGTTGGTCTACGCCTCAGATTACTGTCATTGGGATTGCATGTGTCCGGATTCGGTGAAACTACTTTATGAACGACAAGATTTGTCTGATGGACTCAAGCGCAAGATCTTGAGTGAGAATGCTGCACGGTTATTCAATTTGTAAAGTAGAAGAAGGCAAGCCATGAACAATTGGATTACTCCTGCAGGCTTCAAGACCGGCATCGAAGAAGTCGCTCCGAAAGCGTACGCCTACATCCAGGCGTATGGCGAACTCGGTGTGAGCAACGCCGGTCTCTTGGTTGATAAAAATGATGCAATGGCGGTGGACGCCCTAATGACGCCGTCGATGACCAGACGGTTTCTCGGCTCTATTAAGAAAGTCACGAAGAAGCCTGTGACCAAGTTGGTGAATACTCATCATCATATTGATCACAGCGGCGGTAATTTTCTTTTCCGTGAAGCAGAAATCATCAGCCACGCCTATTGTCGCGAGGAAATTATCCGTACGGGAATGCCGACCGAATTTTTCCAGAAGCGCATTCCCCGCTTTGCGGCGGAATTTCCTAAACTGAAATTGGCGGAACCGCGTGTGAGCTTTGAAGATCGCTTGACGTTTCAGCAAGCGGATCGGGCCGTAGAGCTGCGCCACCTCGGTCCGGCTCACACTTTTGGCGATACATTTGTCTATTTGCCGAAAGAGAAAGTGCTCTTTGCCGGAGACATCGCATTTTACTATGTCACGCCGTTGGCGTTTCAAGGGCATGTAGGGAACTGGATCAAGGTAGCGGATCGCATTCTCAAGATGGATGTGGAAGTGATCGTGCCGGGCCACGGCCCGATTGGTGGTAAAAAAGAGCTGAAGGAAATGCGCGCTTACTTAGTGATGATTCGTCGTGAGGCCAAGAAGCGTTTCGATTTAGGTATGACGCCAGACCAGGCGGCGCGGGATATGAAACTAGGCGTGTATGCGAGTTGGCGCGAGCCTGAGCGGATTTTGCCGAATGTCATGCGGTTGTACCAGGAATTCAGGAACGAACTCGATCAGCCGCTTGACGCTATCGCTATGTTTGAGGAAATGCGTCAGCTCCGCGCCGAATGGCATGGGCACGATGCTGGCGAGCCAGATATGTGTTGCACTTGACAACGGACCCGTGTGTTCGTCGCCTCTCGATTGTCGCCCTTTCCTGGGAAGGAGCCCGCTGCTCGCAGGCTCCTTGTTCTATCGAGTTCCTACTTCTTATGCTCTTCAAGATATCCGGGAGAAAATAGGAACATAGTACAGCCGCGATGAGCATGAACGCCCAACTTTTGAGAAGAAATTCGGCTTCCTCCTTAAACACGGTTTGTCCTAAGAGGGGAGGCTACTTCCTGAAGGATCGCATCATTTCTCAGACGTGGACAAGACGCTTAAGCGCCTTGCCTGCAGTCCAAAATGCTACTTTCGACGCGGATTCGGTATGAGTCCTCCGCGTCACAAGAAGCGCCTTTACAAACCTTCCACTAAAGCAGTGCTCAGATAGCGCTCCGCCGAACTTGCCAAGATCACAACGATCATTTTCCCCGCATTCTCCGGACGAGCAGCGACTTGTAGCGCTGCCCAGGCGGTAGCGCCGCTGCTAATGCCGGCGGGAATACCTTCTTCTCTTGCAATGCGACGGGCTATGACCAGCGCATCTTCGTCGCGCACGCGGATGATCTCGTCAATGATGTTGGTGTTCAGAATGCTGGGAACAAAGCCGGCGCCAATGCCCTGAATTTGATGTGCGCCTGGGGACCCGCCAGAGAGAACAGGGGAGCGGTCGGGTTCCACAGCGATAGCGCGAAAGCTCGGTTTCTTCGGTTTAATCACTTCCGAGATGCCGGTGATAGTCCCGCCCGTGCCGACGCCGGTCACGAGGATATCAACCGCACCATCCGTGTCATCCCAAATTTCAACGGCTGTGGTTTTACGATGGATTTCCGGGTTGGCTGGATTTTCAAATTGTTGAGGAATAAACGCTTTGGGGATAGTTCTGGCAATTTCTTCAGCTTTGCGAATAGCGCCTGGCATGCCTTCGGGCGCAGGCGTAAGCACCAATTCTGCGCCCAGGAGTCGCAGCAAGTTGCGTCGTTCTAAACTCATGGAATCCGGCATGGTCAAAATGAGTCGGTAGCCGCGCGCCGCGGCTACGAAAGCGAGGGCAATGCCGGTGTTGCCGCTCGTTGGTTCGATGATGACTGTGTCTGGCGTCAATTTTCCTGCACGTTCGGCTGAGGTGATCATGTTATAGCCGATACGGTCTTTCACGCTGCTCAGCGGATTAAAAAACTCCAGCTTTGCATAGACCTCTGCGGAAAGGCCTTGCGTGAGGCGATTAAGACGGACAAGGGGAGTGTGGCCAATCGTTTCCGTGATGTCTTTGAACAGACGCGCCATAAAGATCCTTGTGTAGAGATGCGGAAATTCAATGTCCTTTTATTTCTGACGGCGTTCCTGGTGTTTAACGAGGACCAGCGCCGCTAAGGCCAAAGCGACAAGCACTAATCCGGTAATGGAGAGCCACGTCATCAGTCGCTCCTTTAGTACGTGGGGCTCTTCTTGTTATACTTGGTTGCTGTGATACTGGTCAACAGAAGATTTATATCACAGTTTCAAGGGAGAATTGCTATGCCAGAACTCAGCGTCTACCAGGCTCGCAGAGAAGAACTCAAGCAACGATATCTGTCTTCGCCAGCGCCGCAGATCTCATCTGTGGTCACCAATGGTGTAGATCATCTGGCGCTGATTTGTTCAGACTTGGACGCCACCATTCGTTTTTATACCGAAGTACTGGGTATGCGGCTCACCAAGATTGTAGAGAATCGCGACGAACCTACCTCTACTCATATTTTCCTCGATATGGGAGGCGGCAATCAGCTGGCGTTCTTCGATTTTCCCCAAAAGGGACCAGATCGAACGGTGCGCGGCGTGGGCAGTATGCATCACGTGGCGCTTAAAGCCCGGCCTGAGCAATTTCGCGCCACCGTTGAGAAACTACAAGAGAGACAGATTCCTCATTCACTGCATGGCTCACTGGACGCCGGATCGGTCTACGTCCGTGATCCAGATGATATTTTGGTCGAAGTAACGACGGGATACTAACCGATCAACAGCGGCAGCTTTTTGCCCTTACTAAGAAAAGATCTGCTGCTCTACGTTTATAAAAGCCGTAAGCCAGAAATGGCTAGCATGGCGGCGATGCCGATGCGCAAGGGTCTGCTGGGCAGGCGGCTGCACAGCCATCCGCCAAGCACCACGCCAGGAAGCGAACCGAGTAATAAACTGACGAGCAGGGGGATCTCTATATGGCCGGCCGACCCATGTGCAATTGCAGCCACCGCAGCGAGGATTGCTCCATGCATGACATCTACGCCAACCGCTCGTGAGGGAGAAAGTTTTTTGTAGACAAATGCAAATACAGCCATGAGTAGTGATCCTGCTCCGATCGACGTGAGACCAACCAGTACGCCGATGACAAAACCCAAAAGAGCAGTAGGGATTGGTCCCGGATCTGATTTCGTCGCCTTTCCCCAGGAAAACCCGGAAGCGCGTAATAAACTCGCACAGGAGGCTACTAAAAGAACGATGCCCAAAATATGAGTTAAGAGTTTATCCGAGTTCGCAGGATCCGCAGCGGTGATGACGCTCACAAGGTACACACCTAGCAATGCCCCAGGTACGCTCCCGACTGCTAAGTTGAAAACGAGACGGCGATCAGACGTTCCTTGCGCGTGGTGTTGCCAGGCTCCGACGACCTTTGTGAGTGCGGCAAACGCGAGATCAGTGCCCACTGCAAATACTGGTCGCATACCCACTACCAGAATTAACAGTGGTGTCAGCAGCGACCCACCGCCAACTCCGGTGAGTCCAACCAACGTACCGACGAGGAAACCTAAGCTCAGTAAGAGTGGATCTGGCACGAATGCACTTCCTTCTTAGATGCCCCCGCCATTGCGGTTGAGCTCGGCTTCAAACTCGCGGACAAAGCGCCCGCTTTCGATAGAGCAGTGCATGCCGCACTCCTTGTCAACACCGACTTCCCACCACCAACGGCCGGCGCGAGGATCTTCTCCTGCTATCGTTGGTCGTGTGCACGGCGCGCAACCAATGCTGGTGTACCCTTGGTCATAATAGGGATGATACGGAACCTCGTGCGTACGGATGTAGTCCCACACCTGTTCTTCAGACCAATTTGCTAGAGGATTGATTTTTAACAGACCGCCGTGCTCTACATCTGTTTCGAATTTGTGAATGGCGGAACGCGTGGTCGATTGGTCGCGTCGCAATCCCGTCACCCAAGCATCGAGTGTCGCTAGTACGCGCTTCAACGGCAATACCTTGCGGGTTTGACAACAGAGCAGCCGTAGCTGAGCGTCGCGGTAGAACAGGTTCATGCCGTGACGGCGCACTACGCTCTCGACTTGAGTTGCGTCAGGAAAGTAGACCTCAATAGACATGTCATACTTTTCACGCACCTGATCGAGCAGCGCATAAGTTTCTTGCGGCAAGCGCCCCGTATCGATTGTAAACACGCGCACTGTGGGATCGATACGCCACGCCATATCGAGGAGCGCCATACCGTCGACTTGGAAGCTCGTACAAATAGCGAGCTGAGAACCGAAGCGTTTGAGCGCCCAACTGAGCACCGCTTGCGGGGATTGATGTTCGTACTGTTCCGCGAGAGCTGCAATTTCCCGGGGCTCTAACCCGATCTGCTTCGTCATAATGCGCACTCCATCCACTTCGTTTCTGGATCTGCGGGGTCAAGTCGAGGCTGCTGCACTGCTAGCGTTGGCCAGCGCCTACGC
>CAZUFQ010000126.1:0-11371 GCA_964618735.1 uncultured Enterobacteriaceae bacterium | reverse complement strand
ACTCAGCCGCGGAAGGTTCTATAGTCTTCCACAGCTTATATTGCACGAGTGAACTCGGTTCACCCACGATACTGCGGAGTTGCTCGATAGAAGTAATGCGGTGAGGGTCGGTATGATTCATGATATTGTTCCTCAAGCCATGCAGGCAAAATGTCCCACTAGCCTGGGACTGAGTACTCGGAACTCAGGACTCAGGACTGAGTACTCAGGACTCAGGCTTCACTATGCTGCGCGCATGGCGTCGCGTCCGCGCGCATAAGCAAAGATATTTTGTGCAGGATTCCGGTTCACCAATTCTCGTCCCCACATGGGATGAAAGAGGCTGCGCACCTCGTGCTCGATTTCGCAGAGTGTCTGTCCGGTCTCAGGGTGTACGATGGCTTGGAATCGGTACTGATGCGCGTCACTTTCCTGGGTGACAAGACCATGTTTCTCAAGAAAAGTATGCGGTCCAGAGAAATTGGCAAGGTAGACCGCAATGTGATGTCCATCATACGCGGGAATTTCTTCCGTCGTCTCCCGAAAGAACAGGCACTGATCTCTCCCTACACGCACCTGAGCCACTGCTCCCTTTTTGCTGCGCGACACCGAAGCCGGCGCTTGCATCACTTGTTGATAGAATTGAGCGATGCCCGCCGCCGCGCCAGGCTTCACACAGATATCGACGTACGGCAGTCCTACCGCCATCTCACCAAACTGTTGCGGATCAGGCGCATAGCAACGCAGCTGATTCCCCCACGGGCACGTGACTTCCACATAGCCCTTCTTGGCCGCCCAAGAAAACTTTGTGCCTTTCAGCCGCTCCTCAATACGTTTGAGCCGCCGCTTCAGCGCTTCAAGATCTTGGATCACCAGGCCGACGTGTCCGGAAACGACTTGCGGCGTCCGCGTCGGCAAATGGAATTGCTGATTGCCAACGTTCACCCACATGTTTTCCGTACCGATCATCATGTAGGGATCACGAGTGAATCCCAATCCCTGGATATAAAACGTCAGCGCCATGGATTGGTCAGGCACAGTGACGTTCACGTGCTCCATGGCCAAAATGTTGCCGACATCATCAACCTTCCGATCGTAGGTTTGCTCTTTCATCGCGCCTCCTTCTTGTCGTGCGGTTCCAGCCGCCGTGCTGTGTGTGCTGGGGACAATTATCCGCAGGGACGGGGGATTTTGCAATGGTGGAGGAGCAAGTCTCTTGCCAGCTTCCCTGTAAAGAGGTGAACTGGAGAAAAAAGGAAGGAACAGTGATCGAGTTTTACGACCAACTCTCGCCTTTCTATCATTTGCTCTATAAAGATTGGGACGCGGGTATGATGTGGCAGGCGGAGCATTTGCGCGACATTATTCGAGCGCAATGGGGAGAACAGGTTCAATCTGTCCTCGATGTCTCATGCGGCATTGGCACCCAGTCCCTTGGCTTGGCGCGCCTTGGTTTTCAAGTCACAGCTTCGGATTTGTCGCCGCAAGCAGTTGCTCGCGCTCAGAAAGAAGCCGAGGTGCGCGGCCTCAACATTCCCTTCACGGTTTGTGACATGCGCGGGACCCATCGTCATCATGGCGGAGGCTTCGACGTAATCATCTCTTGCGACAACTCCATCCCCCACCTGTTCAGTGATGAGGAGATTCTCCTCGCGCTGCAAGAGATGTACGCTTGTCTTCGTCCCGCTGGAGGCTGCCTGTTGACCATACGCGCATACGACACGGAAGAGCGTGGACGAGGCATCGTGAAGCCGTACGGCATTCGCGAGGAGGGCGGTAAGCGCTATCTCATCTTTCAGGTCTGGGACTTCGAAGGCGAGCAGTATGCGCTTTCAATGTACTTCATTGAAGATGATCTGCAGTCTGGCGCGATACAGACGCAAATGATGCGATCGCGATATTACGCCATAAGCCCGAACCACCTGCTTGAGCTGATGGAGCAGGCAGGATTTGCGGAAGTCAAACGGCTCGACGAGGTGTTTTATCAGCCCGTACTGGTGGCAACGAAAAAAATTTAGAACCTATCCGGATAATTCTCAGTTCATGAATTCACCGGGTTTTCCAAATCCCCCGCTCGGCTGCGCCTTCACCGCCCCCTTTGACAAAGGGGGCCGACGGACGCGGAGCGACTGGCGGGGGGATTTTGACTCTTCGCCATAGGCGGACAGGCTCTTCGTACAAGCCGGCAGACCTTTCGGTAGTGGTTCAATCTGACCCTAGTAGTTTGCCCATGTAGAAATTGCACCCCTACTTCTGCCCTATACACATACCTTCCTTTTGTTGTCAGGCACCCTCGCCTACAGGCGCGTGGCCCTGTTGTCCCGGATGTTGCACGCCTGAGTGAGGCAGCGTGCGTGGATATCGCTTGCCGTTCAATACTTGTCCAATCAGCGTTGCCCGCACCCAGTAGTGATACGTGATGACGGTGAGAAACGTTGTGGTCCCCAACACCACGCTAAATTTTACCAAAGCGGGCAAAGGCAAGTTGCTCAAGAAGACAGGAAGCACAATCGTGCAGGGCAGATGCACCAGGTACATCCAGTACGACGCATCAGCCATATAACGGGCAAGGGGAATGGGTTTCTCCAGATAGCGGAGAAAGAGCCCGAGAAAACCATAAATAAAGAACCACATTGCTGCCGCAAGGCTGACCATTGCCAATATGTGCATTGCTATTGTGGGGCCCCTAGTAAACACTCGACCAATACAAAAGACATACAGGCCAAAGAAAAGAACTCCGACGAAAAATGTTCTCCAGGCGCGTTCGCTGAAGGTAGACAAAAGCATGCGCCGGTTATAGAGCAACCAGCCAAAGAGAAAAAAGACTCCATAAGCGACAAGAATGCGTAGGGGCGGCAGGAACGAGTCAGAAGTATCGAGCGCCCACTCTTGCATGGGGTAGAGCGTCAGCACGGTGATCAATGAAAAAAACACCGGCCCCCAGATAAGGGGCACGATCCAACTGAAGCCGTCTAGTATGCGATCCCGTACGGTTTGCGGAATGCACGGCACGAGAGGCGTCACCAGCAAAGCCGCCCCGTAGAGAATAAGGAGATCATAGAGAAACCACAAATGCATGAGGTGGTTAAGCAAGCCGCCGATGGTAAGGTCGTTCGGATCGACAGAGATTTGTACGCTGCTGCGAGCTTGCGCAAATCCAGACGCGACTATGATCAACGGGAAAAGGATAATCCAGGCGCAAGCCAGCGGCAGAGCAATGCGTTGCACCCGGTTATGAAACAGCGGGCGTGCTCCCCGCGTAGTGTATAAGAATGCAGCAAAGAATCCCGCGATGACAAAGAAGACCGGCATGCGAAAGGCGTGAATGAACATGACCAGCAGGTCAAAAAAGGCGTTGGGGTGGGGATCTTTGAAAGGCCACACGCGATCCGTAGGGAAAGTGACATACCCCATCGCGGAATGGAGGACCAGTCCTAAGAGCATCATAACCGCACGGAGACTGTCAAACGCGTGGTAGCGTTGGAGTTGGGTATGGGGAGACGTTTCGTCGAGCAGCTCCTGGTGGACCGTCATTTCTGCCTCCTTGATGTTCCCGTCCAGCTTCATCCCGCGAGTCGTTTGATTAATTCGTAGAGAAACTCGCGCCCGTCGTAAAGCCGCGCTTGCTCCAAGCGCTCATTAAGGCCATGCGCATGCACATCGTTGACGTCAGCGAAGATGCCGGAGACGCCATACATGGGAATCCCGATGTTTCGCAGGAAGAGGCTATCGGTGGCGCCCGTGCTCATCGAAGGAATCAACGGCACGCCCGGCCACATTTCGGCGCCGATTTGCTCGGTTGGCTCGAGAATCGTAGAGGTCAGCGGCGAGGGCGGGCTTTTGACCGGGACGCTGGTTTGCTTAATCTCGATCGTCGAGTTGCCGACTAGCTCTCTGATTTTTTGGTCAACTTCTGCAAGATCGTCCCACGGTAGGACGCGGCAGTTGACCGTGGCGCGCGCGGTCTGCGCCAGCGCGTTTTCGGCGTGGCCCGCATTGAGCATTGTCGTCACGCACGTCGTGCGCAACGTGGCGTTGTAGAGGGGTTCCGCCGAGAGCCGCGCCACCGCGTCGGGGTCCACACGCCCTTCACCGACATCGTGCATATCGCTAGCCCGTTGCCCTGTAAATAACTTCGCACTGCGCGCAAAGTATTCGCGTGTCACCGGCGCGAGCTTGACTGGAAAGGTATATTGGCCGATACGATTGACTGCTCCGACAACGTCGTAGATTGCGTTGTCCGGGCGAGGCAGGGAACTGTGGCCGCCTGAATTATGCGCAACCAACTCGTAAGTTGTATAGATCTTCTCCGCCACCTGGATACGCTGAATGTTCGGCTTGCCATTGAACAGTTCCCCACCACCGCCCTCGTTAATGCCAAACTCAGCATCGATCCAATCACGGTGATTCTGGGTGAGCCATTGGGCTCCATTTGTTGACACACTGCCGCGCTCTTCATCCGAGGTGAGCGCAAGAATGATATCACGGTGTGGTTTGAAGCCTTCACGCTTCAGTTGCGAAAGGATCGACACGAAGGCCGAGGCCATCGCCTTATCGTCGGCGGCGCCGCGTGCGGTGAAATAGCCATCAGTCTCAACCAACGTAAAAGGGTCGGTCTTCCATTCCTCGCGTTTAGCTTCGACTACATCAAGGTGGGCCAATAGCAACATCGGACGCTGAGTTCCATCGCCCTTGAAACGCAGTATTAAATTGCCCTTTTTCGGGAACGGTTCGACCACCTGCATCTCTGCGGCAGTAAAGCCGGCATCCAGCAGCCGTTTTTCCATGCGATGCGCCGCCAGCGTGTTATCGCCGGCTGAGTGCGAGGTATTTGTTTCGACCAGTTCCTTGTAGATATCGTGGAACAATACTCGTTCAGGCGCCGGATCGGCGGCCTGTGGGACTCCCAATGAACCGAACGCGGCCAATGCAACTGTCAACATCATAACATTCTTGGTTTTCATAAATACCCACACGCCCCGATGGACAAAGGTAAGGCCTCTTTTGTTTTGCTCTTATGGTTGCATCAATGTGAACAAGTTAACGAGAGCGTGGATAAGCATAGCGGAACAGCTGTTAAATGAAAAGTTGTGACAAAACCGGGTTGTGGCCAGACGGTTTTCAGAGGCAATCCTTACCTCAGCGCTTACCACACGCGAAACTCTTACGAAAGATTTACCGAAAACTTACCATTTTCTTATGACTGCGCGTTCTGACTTCGCTACCTTCACGAGCAGAAGGAATGAAAAGCGCTTACACGAAGTCGCACGTGCAGAGATATAGAAGGAGGCCATTATATAGCAGCAAAATGAACGAAAGTGGGAACACAACAATCTAGTTTTCAACTATTACTACAATGATCGAAAAAGCACGACAGAAAGGAAAGGCTCCTATGTTTTATCATTTCACTCGTTCAGGCAGACAATTTCGGTGGACCACCATGTTGACTGCGGTGGCAGCGTCATGGCTGCTCACTAGTGGATCCCATGCAGCTCAAGCGGAAACCATTGAATTCGACCTCAAACCGAACCCTGATGTGATTAATTGCCTCGCGCAGGACCCATCGGATCCGCCAACGGCGCACGTGAAAGTCACAAGAGGCAAGGCGAATGACACCTTGACCTTGAACGTGAAGGGCGTCAAGCCTGGGTTAGCATTCGACATGTTCACTGTGGAGCGCTCCCGTCTGAATTCGGAGGGCGCCAAAGATCCAGCATTCACCAACTTTGGCCTGGCATGGTACCAATCCGACATCGAAGCCAACAAAAAAGGCAAAGCCCATGTGCAGATTAAGACCATCTTACTTGATCAAATTTTTGGTCTCGATCAGGATGTGCTGTCTCTAAACGCGACTTCTCCAGCCACCACGCACCATACGTTCCATGTCGGCTTCTGGTTCAATGATCCTGCGGATGCAAGCGGATGCAACTTTACGGGGCATACGCCTTTTAATGGAGAACAGCAGGCGGGACCACTGGCGATGATTAGCGTGCCCGATCAAGACACCAATCTTGGCCCCTTGTGCGCTAATCCTGACACTTCCACCGTCCCCGCTACCTGCAATCCATGATCCAGCGCACAATCAGTGAGCTGCGTTGCCGCCCGGTCCACAGTGGCTGTGGACCGGAGGCCTCACCAGCGCTCTTTGCCAAAACTATACTCAAATTTGACCAGTCTTTTATGGCTCCGCCCGTACTTTTGGCGTATCTTCCGGACGGAATAATAACGAAAGCAGCAGGAAAACAGCAATGAACAGCATGGAAGCAAGGCGGAGTAAGACTAGGAATCATCTCAGTGTCGCTCACAATCTGCACGATCACAGCCTTAAAGAGCAAAGGATAACGCAGACACAGGACCTCATGCAGTTGTTCTCTCTAGACCTCGCGCACTGTCCACGCTTAGAGCGAGAAGAAGAATACGTCCTTACCCGCCGCACGCGGTCCTCTTGGCTTCATCTCTTAGAGTCCTTGAAAGCTCAACACGATCGTCTGGCGGCTCTTCTGAGCAAGAGCCGCCTTCCCTCTTCATACGAGACGCTCAGTGAACCAGAGGTACTGCGCCTTCTCCAACACGTACAGATGCGCTTAGACCAGGCGGAGACCCAAGAAGCGGGCTCCCCCATAACATCCCTGCGAACCTGGCTTGCACAGATGAATGAAGACCTCGCTCGCTTTCGCAACTGTCGTAATGAAATGCTGCGCCGGAATCTTCGCCTTGTCGTCCTGCTGGCCCGGCGTTATCAACACCACAGTCTGAGCCTGCTCGATTTGGTTCAGGAAGGCGCGCTGGGGTTGATGCGGGCTATTGAAAAATTTGACCCGGAACGACAAGTGACATTCGCTTCCTATGCCGTATGGTGGATTCGCCAAGCGTTTGCCCGCACCCTGACGGCCAGGGGAAAAACCATTTGTTCCGCTGATACCCTTTTAGGAGAAGGGGAAGACAGCTCGCTGAGCGAACTGGCCGCAGCTCCCGAAGTCTTCTCGCCAGAGATAGCTGTGCTCACCGTGGACGCCGCCAAAGGACTGCACCATGCTCTCGCCCGTCTCCCGGTTCAGGAGGCGGATATCCTCCGACTGCGATTCGGTCTTGCTCAAGGCAACACGTACACCTTGGAAGAAGTCAGTCACCGACTAGGGCTCAATCGTGAACAGGTGCGGCTGCGAGAGCAGCGGGCGCTTGCTCGGCTCAAAACCTACCTGCAGCACTCTGTTGAAGCCATGCAGTAAACGGTGCGGGCGCCTTACTCATCTACAGCAATAAAGCGCGGCTGTGGCCCGCCAAAGCAGCGAGCAAGCACTACGCCTTGCGCACCCTCTGCACACTCAGCCCCGCTGCATGATCTCCATGACGAGCGGCTGCGTCAGAAACGTCTGACGCAGCGGATCATCGTGCTCCAGCGAATCAGCCAGACGGAGCAGCACGGCTTTACTATGCTTCCAATGTCTCCGCGCCTGAGCCTTGCGGCGATGTAGATCAGCAACCCGCGCGGCGGTCGCGTATACGCGCCACTCAGCTAGCGGCGCTTCAGCTCCAGCGAGTACGGCCATGGCCTGCGCCAGCGCTGTTTCAGCCTCCTCCCACTTGCGCTGCGCTATTGCAATTTCCGCTAACAGACGGCGACCAAGCGCAAGGTACATGCGCTCGCCGGGGTGCGTGGCCACCTCGCAGAGATGCTCGACCTCCAGCCGCGCACGCTCGTAGTCCTGTTGTGTAATCCAGTATTCGCCAAGTCCCAAGCGCAGCGGTACTTGCCAGATCCAGTCCATCAAAAGGCGTTCTTGCGCCAATCGCAGATCAAGACCATTAAATACCTCAAACGCTTGCTGAAGTTGCCCCAATCTAAGCTGCGCGAAGCCAAGCGTCACGGTGCTCACTAGTTGACCATAAGGCAGCGGCATTTGCTGGGCTTGTTGGAGTATCTGCGAACTCAAGTCGCGCGCCCGGACAAAATCACCGGCTTCTTCATAAACTCTGGCGATATTGAGCCGCAGCAATAAGACCCACCGTTGATGTCCGTTTCTTTCCGCCATCTCGCTGCCTTCCCGAAGCATGCGAAGCGTCTCTCCCCAGCGGCCGCTTAACAACAAGGCTTGAGTCAGAAAAATGCGGCACAGGAGGTAATTGTGCACATCGCCAATTTCACGCGTCAATTGGAGCCCTTCCTCTCCTGCATCGCAGGCCGCACGGTAGTCAGAATGGAGACATAAGAAAAAAGATAAACGCCCCAGCTGCATGCCAAGTTGCGCCTGGTCGCCGGCTCGCCGCGCGACAGCTACCGCGTCGGCGCACGCTTGCACGTCCTCCTGCCGCCAGCCGCGCCATAAAAGATGCCAGTAGGCTGTATGGCTTCGCACGTAAACGCGCAGAGTTTCGTCCGCGGAATCGTGACTCAATAGGGCGGCGCGCTGCTCCGCCTCTAGGCACTTGTCCCGATTAATCCACGACAATACCGTCGCGAGCTGCGATAACGCTGAGATCTCTTTCTCCACGAGCTTCAGTTCTTGTGCAGCAACCGCCAGCGCAGAAAAATCCTCGGCGGCGCGCAGCATATCGCCCATGGCGCGCGTCACCACGCCTCGTTGTTCGAGTAAAGCCAAACGGAAATCTGCTTGTTCAGATTCTGGAATCTTTCCTGCGAGGCCAAGAGCGTGCGTGAGATATTGCCGCGCCTCGCGGTTAGCATAGCGCCGCACGGCTTGTTCCGCGGCTTGACGCAAGTAGTGAATTGCCCGTCGATACTCCCGCCCCTGTTCAAAGTGGATCGCTAATTCCGCTGCGATTTCGTTTGTTTGCGTCTCATATCCACGCGCTAACCGCTCAGCAATTCGGTGATGAAAACGTAACCGTCGCACGACGGCCACGCGTTGTGCGAGTACGTTTTGATACAGGGCGTGCGTAAAAGCATAACTGGCTGTGACTGTACCATCCGGCCACAGCGTTGGTTCCTTGGCATACAGAAATCGCTGTTGTCGGGAAAGCCGGTCGCATCGCTCCTCGCTCGCTCCTTCCGGCTCTTCGAGCGCTGCTTCCACGGCGGCGGCGGTGAATTCCATGCCAACAACACTCGCCGCTTCCAATACCTGTTGCTCGTCTGGCGTCAATTGCTCAATCTGGCGCTCAATCATCTGGCGAATACTCTCCGGCATACCGTCCTCAAGACGCTGGATTCCCCCATGCAGTTCCCAATGATTTCCTTGTACCTGCAACAGGTCTTGCCCCAGCAGGTATTCAATAAAATTAATAAGAAACAGAGGGTTTCCATTCGTGCGCCGGTGTAGGACGCGCACCAGCTCGTCAGACGGCGCACTCTCGGGAAACCGCTCCACCAGGTACGCCGCCACTTGGGACGGAGTCAACAACTCTAAGGCCGCTTCCTCGCACTGGCCGTGGCCTTGCAATTCCTGCTTCAAGCCTTTGAGAGGATGGGTGCTGAGAATGACATCAACGGGACGGTAGGTGCCGATCACCAATAGGCGCGCCGTCTCGCGCCGACGAGCAAGCGCCCCCAGCAAATCGAGCGTGGCGTAGTCGCTCCAGTGCAGATCCTCCAACACTAAGACGAGGGGAGCCTCAACGGTCAGCGCCTCAATCATCTCCGCCATTTCACGCAGCATGCGCTCTGGCGTGGCGCCGAGAGTCTCGTGGCGTAATCGCTCACGCTCCTCGGTGCTCGACAACGCGGGCAGCTGTGACAGCCATGTAGGCGCGTACTGCTTCAAGAGCCGCACCAGCTGTTCCCGTCCTGGCTCCCGACATAGCCGTCCAAAGGCGTCGAGTACGGGTAGGTATGCTTCCCCAGCCCCATAGTGTTCCAGACATTGTCCTTGCGCCACCCGAGCGCCCAGTTCAGTGGAAAGATGTGAAAGAAATGTCGCTACTAGCGCTGTTTTCCCAATACCAGGTTCACCGGTCACAAACACAACCTGCCGCTCGCCGAGCCCTGCCTTCTCTAACAGTCTGTGCAAACGTTGCAATTCAGCGTCTCGCCCCACCAAAGGAGGTGCTAGGTGTTGGGTGCTAGGTGCTGGGGGGGACGACTTGTGGCTTGCGACCGGTAACTGTGGACTTGGGGGCGGTATGGTGGAGGAGGAAGCAATGAACCGATACCCCCGTCGGTGGATGGTCTCGATGAATTGAGGCGTTTTCGGGTTGTCGGCTAGAACCTTACGGATCTCTCCGATACACACTTTCAGCACCGCATCAGTCACATACGTCTCTGGCCATAGGGTCCCTAGTAACTCCTGCTTACTCACCAAACGGCCAGGGTGACGCAACAAGTACAGCAACACGTCGAAAGCTTTTGGCGGCAAATTCACTGTCTGGTCCTCCCGCCACACACACGCGTTGAGGGGATCACAGCGAAAGGGACCAAAAAAAATCTGCTCTGTCGTCACGTTTGTTTCCTCTTTCCACCGGTACGACCCGCGCCCTATCGATGTTACCGAAACTTTACCGCGTCTTTATGACTGCATACTCCTCTTCAGCTATCTTCTACCTCAGAGAAGTTCAAGAGAAGAAATGGAGTCTGCTTTTTGTATGTCAGCACAACATGCGTTTGTCGTTCAATTCACATCGGACACAATTCCGGTAAGCAGCAGGTGCACCGCGCGCGTGGAGCATGTGGTGTCGGGGCAAGCAACCCACTTTCAATCAGAGGAAGAACTTATAGCGTTTTTCACCCGAGTCTTAGCTGACGTGCGCACATCATCGTCGGAAGAATACTAACGTGTTGAGCTATAGAATTAACCTGTGAAGTGAAAGTAATTTTTTGGTGATAGAGCGGGCGACCACACCGATCGCCCTCATAAAATAAAAGGAGTCTTACCGAGGCGCCATACGAATCGCGCCATCCAGACGAATGGTTTCCCCATTGAGCATCGGCATCTCAACAATGTAACTCACCAATGATGCATACTCGTCGGGTCGGCCAAGCCGCACTGGGAAGGGCACGCTCGCGCCGAGCGATTTGCGAGCGGACTCCGGTAAGCCCATGAGCATCGGAGTCTCGAAAATTCCCGGGGCAATGGTAACGCAGCGGATCCCAGCCTGCGCCAGCTCTCTGGCAATAGGCAAGGTCATCCCGACCACACCGCCTTTGGAAGCAGAATATGCCGGTTGCCCGATCTGACCATCAAATGCGGCCACCGAGGCAGTATTGATAATGACGCCTCGTTCTCCTTCGTTATTGGGCTCATTGTTCACCATCTTCGCCGCCGTCAGGCGAATCACATTAAAGGTGCCGATCAGGTTGATTTCCACCACTCGGCGAAAATTCTCTAATTCCAGGGGAACATTATTTTTCCCGAACACCTTGCCCGGGTTCCCAATGCCGGCGCAATTTACCTGCCCATGGATGGCGCCGAATGTTGTCGTCGCTTGAACAATTGTC
>CAZUFQ010000125.1:0-11373 GCA_964618735.1 uncultured Enterobacteriaceae bacterium | reverse complement strand
AACCGGTCCAGTATGTGAAAAGGGTCGGACCAAAGCGGGCCGAGCAGTTAGCAAGACTTGGCATTGCGACGGTGTAAGACCTGCTGTATCACATTCCGTTCCGTTATCAGGACCGCCGAGAAATCCGTAAAATTGCCCAGTTGGTTGGGGGAGAAGAAGGCGCTACGGTCGGCCAGCTAGTGCGCATGGGGCGACGATTTGTGACGCGGACTCGACGCTGGGTGCTCGAAGGCGTGGTGCGTGATGAGACCGGATTCCTCTTTCTCCGATGGTATAACCAGCACCGCTACTTCGAGCAGAAATATCAACTTGGGCAACGTGTCTTGCTCTTTGGCAAGGTGGAAGTCGGACTGAAGGGCGGGGTCTGGATGATCCACCCAGACATGGAGTTAGTAGAGGAAGAAGAAGAGACCGCTCGTATTCTCGCCATTTACAATAAGACGACCGAGATGACCGTAGGCTCAATGCGCCGCATCGTGCATGGCGCTGTGCTCGAATCCGTTGATCTCGTTCCCAATGGAGTGCCGGAGGAGGTTCGTGACCGGCTCGGGCTCATGGACCTCAGCGCGGCCCTCCGTTCTTTGCATTTACCCACGCTGGAGGAGAACGTCACGGCGCTCAATAACGCCGCTTCGCTGGCGCATCGCACCGTCGTTTTTGACGAACTCTTTTATTTGCAGCTAGGGATGGCGCTGCGCCGACGCAACATGGTGAAAGAAGACGGTCTCTCGATCGTCCCTGGGCCGCTCGTGCGGCAGGTCCATGAGATATTGCCGTTTCATTTGACGCGGGCGCAAGAGCGGGTGCTCGAAGTAATCTTTCGAGATATGGCCGCGCCGCATCCTATGAATCGGCTTGTGCAAGGCGATGTCGGTTCCGGCAAAACGATTGTCGCCTTCTGTGCTGCGTTAGCCGCACTGGACAGCGGTTATCAAGTGGCGTTCATGGCCCCGACGGAACTGTTGGCGGAACAGCACTTCCGCACCCTGACACCGCTCGCCGAAAAACTAGGCGTATCGATTGCCTTGTTAACCGGGGATCTGAAGCCGCAACAGAAGCGCGAGGTCTACAACCTTTTGGAACAAGGGAAGGTAGAGATTACGGTCGGCACCCATGCGTTGATTCAGGACAACGTGCGCTTTCATCGGCTTGGTCTTGCCATTGTTGACGAACAACATCGCTTCGGCGTGATGCAACGCGCCGCTCTGAAAAAACTTGGCGCCAATCCGGACATGCTGCTCATGACGGCGACGCCCATCCCGCGCACCCTATCGTTAACGATTTATGGCGATCTAGATGTCTCCGCTATTGATGAGCTGCCGCCGGGACGTAAACTGGTGAAGACCGATGTTTTTCACGAAGGCGAGCGGCAAAAGGTGTATCAAGCAGTCAAAGCGCAGATTGACAAAGGACATCAGGCGTACATTGTCTACCCGTTAGTGGAAGAGTCCGAGAAGATGGAGCTAAAAGCAGCGACCAGTATGGCCGACCAGTTGTCGAAGACTTTTTTCAAGGACTATTCGATTGGCCTTGTGCATGGACGCATGAAAGGCGAAGAAAAAGATGAGGTCATGCGTCGCTTCAAAGCGGGCGAACATCAGTTGCTCGTGTCAACAACTGTCATTGAAGTTGGCATTGATGTACCTAACGCTACGGTGATGCTTATCGAACATGCCGAGCGGTTTGGGCTCGCACAGCTTCATCAGTTGCGCGGGCGAGTAGGGCGGGGGCAGGCTGAGTCCTTCTGTTTCTTGTTAGCGCAGTATAGCCCTGCCGATGAATCGATCCGTCGCTTGCGAGTAATGGTGGAAACGAATGACGGCTTCAAAATTGCCGAGGCTGATCTGATGTTCCGCGGCCCTGGTGAATTTCTCGGCACCCGACAGTCCGGTCTCCCAGATTTCCGCGTCGCCAACATTGTGCGTGACAGCCGCATTTTGGAGATCGCCCGCGAAGAGGCTGACGCCTGGTTGGCGAAAGATCCGGACCTGACCTCGCCGGCTTCGCGCCGGCTCCGCTCTCTTCTCGAAGACCGCTGGGCCGGACGGTTGGAGTTGGCGCGGGTAGGGTAAGTTTCATGCTTGAAGTACAGAATAAACTTGTACTTGATCGTTTCAAAAGGTTGCTGTCGGAACGAAGGGTGCCGGTCCAGAGCCTCATCCTGTTTGGCTCACGAGCGCGAGGGGACGCTGATGCGGAGTCAGATTACGATGTGTTGGTCGTAGTGGATCAGCTTGATCGTCAACTTCGTACGACTATTAGCCGTTGTGCTTGGGAGGCTGGGTTTGAAGACTGTCTTCTTATTGTTCCAGTCGCTGTTACGAAAGAAGAAATTGAACAGGGTCCGTTCCGCTCCTCCCTATTGATGCAAGTGATCCGTGACGAAGGCGTTCTACTATGAACGCTGAAGACATCCGCCAGCTTGTTAAAGGGAGGATAGAGCAAGCAGTTGAAAGTTTGGCGGACGCAAAGACGCTTTTGACAGCCGGACGGGGCGGGCGTTCTATCGTGAACCGTTCGTATTACGCCATGTTCTACTGTATATTGGCGCTCTTACAAACGATCAACTGGCGCTCGGTCCCTGGCAAAATCTTATGAACTCTTGAGCGACGCTAGCGAAATTTCGGCATCACTTTTTCCGCAAAGCGGCGGAGCGAAGCCCACACCTCTTCTCGAGGAAGGCCGCCGAGGTCGGTGTACACCCAATAGTGCGTGTGGCCGACTGCTTCTTTAGCTTCGGCGAGGCGGTCGATACATTCTGCGACGTCTCCACAGATGGCCAGGGTCTTGCGGGCGTGGTCAAAATCAATGCGTTCAAGAAACTTTTTGACTCCAGCAAACGCCTTGAACTGCGGCGTATTCTCGTAATCCTTCGCTTCAACTAGAGTGGAGACAAAATGAAGGTAGCGCAGATAGTGTTTTTCCCACACCTCCTTGGCCTGAGCGGACGAGGTTCCCACATAACAATGGTTCCCCGTGGAAATCGAGACCTGGGCAGGATCATATCCAGCCTCACGCAGCCGATCGCGATAGAGCTGCACAAACGGCGTAAATTTGCCAACCGGCGTGGGAACGGAGGCGAGGATGATGTTGGTGCAATGGGCGGTGGCGAACTGGTAGGATTCTGGCGTTGGACCAGTGCCGATCCAGATCGGTGGTCTGGGCCGTTGCACCGGACGGGGAAGCACTGACAGGTTCGGCAGGCTGCGATAACGTCCTTCGTAGGCGAGTGTGTCTTGCGTCCAGGCTTTGTCGATAATCTCAATGCCTTCGGCGAAGAGTTCACGGCTCTCATTCATCGAACGACCGAAGCCATCGTAACTGGTTTTCTGAAATCCCCGGCTGACGCCGAAGTCGAGCCGTCCGCCGCTGAGCACGTCAACCATAGCGTAGTCCTCGGCAAGACGGACAGGATCGTGGAGCGGTAACAACACCACCGCCGTGCCGATGCGTAATCTAGAGGTCCTCTGGGCCACAGAGGAGGCGAAGATTTGCGGAGACGGGCACAGGTAGTTGCAGAAGTGATGTTCTCCTAACCAAACCGAATCGAAACCAAGTTCTTCTGCGTAGGCGATTTCATCAAGGAGAAAACGATAATACTCCTGAGCGGAGCAATCTTCAGGATAATAGTCAAACAGCGTCAGTAGGCCGAAATTCATACGTGTCTCCCTTCAGTGTTCTGGTGTTGCGGCAGCCAAGAATTGCTGGTCAACTGGGACCTTCATCCCAGTAGCGAGCGCATTTGTTTGATGGGCCATTCCCACGACGGCTAAAAGTTCTTGATATTGAGCCGGAGTCATGCCTTTGGCGGAAGCCGCTGCCGTATGTGAGTAGATGCAATAATCGCACTTGTTGGTGATCGACACCGCAATATAAATTAGTTCCTTGGTGAGAGCGTCAAGCGCGCCAGGTTGCATGACCTCTTGCAACGTCTTCCAGGTGCGCTTCAGGATCTCGGGATGGTTCGCGAGCGCTTTCCAGAAATTGTTGACATCGTGGACGTTGCGGATTTGCTGAATGTCATCGAAAACAGCTTTGACCTCCGGCGACGCAGTTTCATACTCGATGAGGGGTACAGTAGACATTGACGCCTCCAAGCTGAGAATTTGTTTCCGATCATGCCAGACTGTCGTCTATTGCCTAGGGCAGTCGCGCGAGAGTGGGGCGGGAAGACGTTGCCGCCATTGGCCTCCCTTCCTGCTCTGGAGACATACTGTTACGATACCGCAGCCATCGATTCGCTCAGTCCCTGGACGTGAGGCGCCAATGGATCAACCTCGCGCCTCATGCGGTATGGCTTGTGGCAATGCTGTTCGCTCCTGTATGGGCTCAGGCACGACCATGAAATAAAAGACCAGAAAAGAGAGCAGGGCGACGCTGGCTGCAACCAAGAACGGCAGAGCCCAATTGCCAGAGCCAGAAACGAAAAATCCGGCGCTTATGGGGCCGAAGATTCCAGCGAAATTTCCTGCACAGTTCATGACGCCAGAGATGACGCCAACCTGGTGAGGATTCAATTCCCGTGGCATAGACCAAAAGCCGCCACCTGTCGCGTTCGCGAGAAACAGATAAAGAGTGAGGCACGCGATCGACACTCCCGCCCAGGGTACGAGCGCTGTTGCGACGAGAAAGGGCACTGCTGCGGCCAGGCAGAGGGCTGGTCCGCGCGCACGAGCAACCCGAGTACTGAATCCGCGATGTAACAGCGCGTCGGAGAGAACGCCGCCGCTGATGAGCCCGGCAAAACTCGCGAAGGTGGGAATCATGCCAATCCAGCCCATCGCCTGCATGGAAAAGCCACGGGCCTTCACCATGTACGTTGGCAACCAGAATACAATCATCCATAAACCGTAGACCAAACAGAGGTAGGCCAGAGAAAGCCACAGCACTTGTGGCTCTTTAAGAACTTGCCAAAAAGACAGGGAAACGGAGGCGTCTGTCTGCGTGGCGCGTCCGGCTTCAATGTGGCGCAATTCTTCTGCAGTAATTTTTGGATGCGTTGCTGGAGTGTTTGCTGCATAGCGCAGCCATGCGATGAGCCAGAGGCCGCCGAGCGCGGCGTTGAAATAAAAAGCTGTCGGCCACGAGTACGTCAGCACAAGCCAGGTTGTGATGGGGTAGGAGAGCGTTTGTCCAATATATACGCCAGAGAGGCTCAGCGTTTGCGCGCGGCTGAATTCGGCGCGGGGAATCCACCGCGAATTGAGTGATGCATAGGAAGGAAAGGTCATGGACTCGAACAGACCGACACAAAAGCGGATTGCGAGCAGCAGCGCAAATGAAATGGCCCCGAGCGGCGTTAACGCTGTAAACAACGAGAAGCCGACACAGGCCCAGGCGATAATACGCTTCGCGCCCCAAAGATCGGCCAGGGCTCCGCCAGGAATTTGCAGAAGGCCGTACCCCGCGAGAAACGTGGAAAAGATGACGCCAAAGCGCGCTTCATCCCAGCCTAGTGACGCCATCATGACTGGAGCGGCAACCGAGATGTTCACTCGATCGGCATAATTAATAGCGCTGCCGCTAGCGAGCAACCCGACGAGTTTATAGCGAACAGGCCAAGCCATGTGTCCCCTCCTTAGCAGCCTGGTCAACCGACGGGCGGGATTGTAGCTCAATGTTTGACGTTGAGCTATCCGTACGCCGCGAGCAGAACGAGGTTGTCAACCTTATGCTCTGAAGACATAATGTTCGCGAAACATCAAGCATCGCTTCGTTCTGTTTCAGGGTGACACACTGCGCTAATGTAAACAGCCTGGCGACTGACCCGGAAAGGAAACACTATGCGACTTCGTTTTCTCTCGATCCTCAATCTGTGGTGCGTTGGCCTTTTGCTGGCAATTCAGTTCCCGGCGCAGGCTGCGGAGTGGAGCCCGCAAGCGTTTGCGAAAGAAGACACGATACAAATCCGCACGATTGGACCTACGGAAGGGGAACATTGGTTCCCGGTCTGGCTTGTGGTGCTTGACGGCCAAGTCTATGTCCGTCTGGGGAGGCCCTCAGCTGAAAGAGTGACGAAGAATACAACGGCGCCGTATTTTGCCGTCAAAATTGCCGGACAACAGTTTGATCATGTAAAGGGTGAAGCGGCGTTGGACATGGCGAACGCTGTGGCTGCCGCCATGGCTGAGAAATACTGGACTGATATCTTCGTCCGCTATATGACGCATCCCCTGACGTTGCGTTTGCTTCCTGAAGAACAGAAGTAAAGCAATTACAAAGGCGCCGCCCACTCGTCAGAATTGAAACGGTCCCTCGCGGATCGTATCTTCTAGTTTGCGACGAACGTTTGGCGCTTCGCGCTTTTGCAACTCTTCCGGCAGCGTCTCCTTTGCTCCTGGCTTGCCTATAGCCGCCATCGCTTCGACCCGGTAGCCGTCCGGAACACTAAGCGCCGCCTTCGCCCGCTCGTAATCGAAACCTTGCATTCCATGCACGACGTATCCTTTCAGCGAGCCTTGTAACGCGAGATTCTCCCACGCCGCTCCCGCGTCGAACGAGTGCGTGATTGACGGCTTGCCGTTGAGGTCGAGCGTTGTTTTCGAAATAAAGAGTAGCAGCGCTCCCGCGTTGCGAGCCCACGCTTTGTTTACATCCACAAGCAAGTCAAAGAACAGCGGCCAATACTCGCTGTTGCGGCGGGCGTAAAGAATACGCCACGGCTGGTTGTTGTACGACGACGGCGCCCAGCGCGCCGCTTCAAACAGCACCATGAGGTCTTCTTGCGGAATCTCTTCGCCTGACATCGCACGCGGCGACCATCGGTCCAGGAAAAGGTTGTCAATCGCATGGTCGGCGTGTCGGTTCTCGCTTCCTTTGATCATGGTTACCGCTCTCCTCTTATGGCTGCAATTCGTGTCGCTCAATGTTGAAAGCTGCCGGTTCACTACGTACTTTATCCATAACTATTCAGGTTTATTCCGATCCGCAAGCGGGCGACGAATGGTTGCCTCTTTTTTCTTTTCGCGCTTCTGTGGTAAAGAGATCATTACATGGGGATGCATAAGGAGGGTGTATCATGTCGAAGTGGGCGCCACCGACGCAGGCCGCGACGGAAAACTACTTTACTTTTCTCAATAACTGGGGCCGCTGGGGAGCGGACAGTGAACAAGGCGCACTGAATCTGATGACGCCTGCGGGCACCCGGTAGCGGGAGCTCGTTGCGCTCACTAGTTGAGATTTCCTCATTATGGCTACTGCACCAATACCAATGATAGTTACTGCGCCAACCCGCACTCGCTGGCTGACGGTGACGCTGATGTTCGGCGTCGGCGTGCTCATGTTCATTGACCGAGTGAACATTTCTATCGCCGCCAAGTACATTATGCCTGAGTACGGTTTGAGCAACGTCCAGATGGGCTGGATCTTCAGCTCTTTTGTCTTTGGCTACGCTGTACTGCAAATCCCGGGCGGATCGCTTGGCGATCGCTTCGGTCCGAGGCGCGTCTTGGCCGGCGCCATTTTATGGTGGTCGGGCTTCACGGCCTTGACTGCCCTCGCTGGTGATTGGTTCTTTACGTCGTTGCTCGGGGTGGTGGGCTCCTTCATTCTCATACGCGCATTGATCGGGGTGGGAGAGGCCGCCGGACCGCCTAATTATAACCGTGTGGTGGCCAATTGGATGCCCACAGGTGAGCGTGGTCTGGCTCTGGGCATTACATCAAGCGGGAGTGCGCTGGGCGCGGCGCTGACGCCGCCGCTGATTGTGTGGATCATGGTGAACCTGGGATGGCGCGCGTCGTTTTATATTGCCGGCGGCGCTGGCATTGGCGTGGCGTTGCTCTGTTATTGGTTTGTAAGGGATCGACCCGAAGAACATTCTTGGGTTAATGCGGCAGAGTTGCGTCTCATCACTCAGGAACCAGGACGCGGAACCGAGCGGGGCAGAGCGCCGGAGCGAACACCCTGGCGCATCCTCCTCAAGCGGCCGGATTTATGGTTACTGACGGCCTCGTACGGAACTCTGGGCTACATTGGCTACATCTATTTTTCTTGGTTCTACCTTTATCTGGTGAACGTGCGGGGCTTCTCAATCGTGAGCGGCGGATGGTTCAGCACTGCGCCATTTTTTATCAGTGCTGCTGTGGCTCCTGTGGGCGGCTGGCTCTCTGACGCGTTGAGTCGCCGTTTTGGCAAACGCATCGGACGCTGCAGTCTTGGGTTTTGCGGCCCTCTGGTGGGCTCTATTTTGATCTACTGCGGCGCGGCGACGTCGGACCCCCATCTATCTGCTTTATTATTATCACTTGGCGAGGGGTCGTTGTTCTTAAGCGTGGCGGCCTACTGGGCCACGACGATCGATCTCGCCAGACCCTACGCTGGAGCGGTCTCAGGAATGATGAACATGGGTGGGAATCTGGCTGGAACCCTATCCCCAACCCTGACGCCTTATCTCGCCCAGAATTACGGCTGGAATAGTGCGCTCTATATGGCGGCTGCTATTGCGTTTCTTGGCGCGTTCTTCTGGTTGGGGATACACCCGGAGCAAGCGATTGACCTGGGGGAAGAAACAGCAACGCCCGAGCCCAAGGAGATGGAAACGGCGGCGCTTGCTCACAACCTCGCCGAGTCCGCACGGACTTCACTCGGAGAACCATAACAGGAGTGTTTGCGCAACTGCGAGAAGTCAATTTTGGTAAATCGATTGGCAATCTATTTTTACTAAGGAGGGTCTCTCATGACAGCCAATGCACGGAAGACGTATGACATCGATGTTGCCGATGTTGAGTATCTTCGCCACGAGGGTGCGCCGTTATTGGCGCGACTTTTTAAGCCGCGCGGCAATGGGCCGTTCCCGCTTGTCATTGAATTGCATGGTGGCGCCTGGAATTTGGGAGATCGCCTTATGGACGCCGCCATTAATGAACCGCTAGCGAAAAGCGGTGCAGTCGTGGCGGCATTAGATTTCCGCATGCCGCCGGTCGCGTCGTACCCCGCCTCGCTGACCGATATCAATTACGCGATCCGCTGGTTCAAGACGCAGGCGACAGCTTTAGGCAGTCGTCCTGACTTAGTTGGAGCTTTAGGCAGTTCGAGCGGGGCCCATCAAGCTATGCTGGCGGGGATGCGTCCGCACGATCCTCGTTACGCTGCGTTGCCGCTGCCGGCTGGCTCTCCTGCTGTTGACGCCAGCCTGCGCTTTGTCGTCCTGTGCTGGCCGGTCATCGATCCTTTAGCTCGTTACCAGTACGCGAAAAGGGTGACAGCGAGCAACGAACCATACCCGGAGTTATTGAAGATGGTGATTCCGCTCCATGATAAATACTGGCAGACCGAGGCTGCCATGGCCGAAGGTAATCCGGTGCTCGCGCTGGAGCGCGGCGAGCAGGTTGCTTTGCCTCCCGTGCTGTACATACAAGGCGACAAAGACCAGGCTCATCCTCGCGTTGATCTTGATCGTTTTGTGACGCAATACCGCAAGGCGGATGGCCAGGTGCAGCTCGAACTGTTTGCAGGTGAAGCTGAGGGGTTCGTCATCCGGAATGCCTCTTCTCCAGCCTCTGCGCAGGCGCTGGAGAAGATTATTGAGTTCGTGCATCGAGGGTTGTAGGACCCTACGCACCAGAAGAGCCCAGAGTCTAAGTACAGTCACAGGGCCTTTGGCGGGCACTCGACCGAATCGTTGTAGGGTGCGCTTGCGCACCAATGTTCTTCATCCCTCAGTTTCTTTGTGGCTGTACTTAGTCAGACAACAGGAGGGAGTTGTATGGATCTTACGCGAGAACAACAGCTGGCAATGCTGCGCTCGATGCAAACGATCCGTCGCTTCGAAGAGCGCGCGTCCGATGACTTTCAAGCGGGGCACATCTACGGCGTCGTGCACTGTTACATCGGACAGGAGGCAGTGGCCGTGGGCGTGTGCTCCGCTCTTACCCGCGAGGATCAAATCATTAGTACCCATCGCGGACATGGCCACTGCATTGCCAAAGGAGCCGACCTCAAGCGTATGATGGCGGAGCTGTATGGTCGTTACACTGGCTACTGCAAAGGGAAGGGCGGCTCTATGCACATTGCCGACTTCGGCATCGGCATGTTGGGCGCTAACGGTATCGTCGCCGGCGGTATTTCAATTGTGACCGGGGCTGGGCTGGCCGCGCAACTCGACGGCCAAGGACGAGTGGCCGTGTCATTTTTCGGAGACGGGGCCTCTAGCGCTGGACCTTTTCATGAGTCGCTCAACATTGCCGCCTTGTGGAAACTGCCAGTGATTTATGTGTGTGAAAATAATTCCTACGGCGTCAACACGCCGGCAACAGCGGCTGTGTCGGTCAAAGATGTTGCAGAACGTGGTATGGCCTATGGCGTTCCTAGCGTTGTCGTCGATGGGAATGATGTGCTCGCCGTGCACGAAGTGGCGCAAGCGGCGGTGCGACGGGCGCGCGCGGGAGAAGGACCGACGTTACTGGAATGTAAGACCTACCGGTGGCGCGGGCATACCGAGATCAAAGGCGCTCCTGACGGTCGCCCGTCTGAAGAAATCGCCGCCTGGAAGGATAAAGATCCGATCGCGCAGTTGGCAGCTCGGCTCAAAGAGCAGCGTCTCCTCACAGACGATGATTGGAAAAAGATGGATGACGGTATCCTCCAGGAAATTGGGCAGGCGGTTCAGTTCGCCAAAGCGAGCCCCTTCCCACCATTGACCGCAGCGTTGGAGGATGTGTTCGTCAATTGACATTGCGCTGCGGTGTGCAGTGCGTTTATTTGCAAGGAGTATTTTCTATGCGCCAGATCTCCTATGCGGCAGCAGCTACGGAAGCCATGTTTGAAGAAATGCGTCGCGACCCCAAGACGATCTACCTGGCTACCGACGCGCCGTCGTCGCTCGTCAAAGAGTTCGGCGTGCAACGCGTGCGAGGAACGCCGATTACCGAGGCCGCGTTTACGGGAATGGCTATCGGCGCCGCGGGCTCGGGGTACCGTCCCATTGTGAATTGGAGCATGGTGACCTTTGCCTTTGTCGCCATGGACCAGATTGTCAATCAGGCGTCAAAGATTCACTACATGTTTGGCGGCCAGGCGCAGTTCCCTATCGTCTTCCGCGCTTCAGTAGGCGGCGGCCGCCAGCTCGCCGCTCAACATTCGCAAAGTCCGTACTCTATGTTCATGAATCTCGCCGGGCTCAAGCTGATTTTGCCGTCAACACCCTTCGATATGAAAGGGTTGATGAAAGCGGCAATCCGCGATAACAACCCGGTGATCTCGTTTGAATCCAGTCGACTCATGGGGCTGCGCGGAGACATTCCAGACGAAGAATACCTTGTCCCCTTAGGAAAAGCGGACGTGAAGCGCGAAGGACGGGATGTCACCGTGGTCGCCCTCGCGTGGATGGTGCATGAAGCGTTGGCGGCGGCAGAAACCTTGCAGCAAGAAGGC
>CAZUFQ010000124.1:0-11379 GCA_964618735.1 uncultured Enterobacteriaceae bacterium | reverse complement strand
CGGGGCACAGCATGTGATAGTCCAACGTGGGCTGCGGCGTGAGATCCCGCGACAACGAGACCACGCGTCCGCGGCGGGCCAGAGCAACAGCAGTCGATTGTTTCTCCGGAGTAATCAGATTGAACGTGCCGCGTTGATCATCGTTTCCCCAACGACCCCAATTATTGAGACGCTTGAAATACCCCTCGACCTCTGCCTGTGTCGGCGCTTTCCATTCCGCCATAGTTGCACCTCCTTTATGAATTCGTATCCTAACCTACTCGCCTGCAGTGTCCCAGCTAATGAGCTTCAAGTCGAGCACCACGATCGCGTAGAAGACCTTAACGAGCAGCAACTCGATGAAGGTTGCCAACGCAAGCCCGCCAATTTGCGCATAACAGAGAGGCTCCCACAGGGGTCCGCCGTGGAGCGCCAGAGGGATCAACGCCAATACGGTCGCTCCTACCGTGATCATGATCGGGCGCAGCCGCACGATTCCAGCGTCGAGGAGCGAGTCCTGTAAAGGTTCGCCGTGCTCACGATTCAGTTCAATAAAGTCAAAGAGTACGATCACATGACTCACAATGACTCCAACTAGGCTGGCAATGCCCAGGAAGGCCATGAACCCAAAGGGCGTGTCCATAAAATAGAGGGCGGCCAGAGCGCCGACTATCCCGTAGGGAACAGCGGCGAACACCAGGAGCGGCTTGACCGCGTTACGAAATTGGATCACCAATGTCAAGAAAATCGCCGCTACGGAAATCGCCATGACGATGGCAAGATCATGAAATCCTTTCTGCTGTTTTGCTTTTTCGCCGGCAAAGATGAGATGGTAACCGGCAGGGAGAGTGTTCATCAACTCGTGGAGCTGCGGTTGCGCCGCATTCAACACAGTCGAAGCGAGCACCCCAGGCGTCGGAAAGCAAACAACGGAAATGGTGCGAAAATGCTCACGTCGCCGGATACGTTGCGTCGCCATCTGATACTGGAGCGAAGAGACTTCCAACAACGGAATCTTATTCGTGTTCTCCGAGGAATAGACGTAGAGGTTCTGGATGTCCGACAGTTGCGCGCGCTCTTCGGCTCGCAAACGTGCGACCACGGGAATTTGCTTGTCTCCCTCGCGCAACGTGGTCACCTGCGCGCCATTAATGCCGGTGGCGGAAGAGCGGGCCACATCGAGGTTCGTGACGCCAGCCAGGTTCGCCCGATCGGGGTCAATCTGGAGCTTGACTAAAAAACCATCTTCTCCCCAGTCATCGTAGACGCTGTCCGCCTGCGGGAGAGCACGAAAAATCGTCTTGATCTGCTCAGCAAGGGTGTGCAACGTGCGAATGTCTTGGGCGGCCTGTTGTGGACTGACATCTGCGCGTCCGGCGATATGCACCTCAATCGGATGATCAACCGGATTAGTCTCGAGTTGGTGGACCTGAATACGCGCGCCAGGAATTGCCGCCGAGAGCGCATGTTGCAGCGGACTCACTAAGTATGGGGTGTCCTCCTTATTAATAACTTCGATAATGAGTTGAGCGAAATTTAATTGCTGGAGTTCCGGAGACACTGAGAACCAAAACCGTGGACCGCCGCCGCCGACAAACGTCGTGAGCGAGTGAAGGATGGGGAGCGGCTTGCCATTGTCGGTGTGGTGCCTGCCATATTCCTCCGTAACTTGGCGCACGACTTCCTCCGCTCGGAGCGCGGCGGCATTCGTCGCTGAGAGAGGAGCGTTGTTGGGCAACCAGATTTCGACGTGTGATAAATACTGCACGTCCTCCGGAAAAAAAGAGGTTGAGAGCTGCTTCCCAATGAGTCCCCCTCCTACAAGAAAGATCAGTGAACCGAGTGCCCAGAGCCAGCGATGATTGATCGCGGAGACCCCAAGTCGATAGTAAAAACCGGTGAAACCTCGTCTTCGGCGTTCTTCAATCGGCAGCTCAGGTTTCGTCGGCGCCCGTAATAAGTAATACCCAATGAATGGCACGAACGTCATCGACACCACGCGGGACGCAAGCAGCGTACACGCCATGACTATCGGTAGGCTATAGATGAAATCCCCAGTGTTTCCAGACAACAACAGAACCCGAAAGTGGGCCCGCATGTTTGTAATGGTCGCGAATTCGATCGCTTCCGCGGGTTTGGTTGGACCAAGCCAAGCCGCGATAAGCGGAGGATGACCGTGGGTAAGTTCGCGCTTGATGGCGTCGCCGGCGACCACCGGATCATCTACCAACAACCCCAATGCAATAATCAGCGTGGCGATTGAGACTTGCTGGAGGTCAAGTCGCAACATAAAAATCATCCCGAAGGTCATCGCCAAAGTCAGGGGGATCGACAGCGCCATGAGCAGCGCGGAACGCCATTCCCAAAAGCCCAGCCATGCGGTCACGACCACCAAAATAATGGCTTCGTACAAGGCGTCCATGAACAACTCAAGATTCTCTCTCACTTGCAGGGGCTGGTCCGAAGTTCGCGCCATAATGAGATCTTCCGGCAGGTTTGCCCTCACTCCCGCCAGTGCTGCGTCGATGTCTTCACCGAAACGCCCAATCTGTTCTCCGGCGCGCATTTGCACCGCCAGCGTGATCGCGCGGCTGCGTCGCCAGGCCCCGCTGGCGTCTTGCCGTGTGTAGAAATTGAGAAAACGCGGCGGATCTTGATAACCACGGACAGTCTCCACAAGATCTCGTAAATAGACAGGCGTCCCACTGGAAGAAACCGCAATAGCCACGTCGCCAATCTCTTGGCTACTGGTGAATTCACCTGAAGGGTCGATAAGCAGGTTGGAGTCCCCGACCTGCAACAGGCCGCCGCCCGCAGTGATATTGCGCCCACTGAGCACGTTCCTCAAGCTGGTGGGCTGGAGACCATACGACGCCAACTGTTCTTGCGAGTAGGTAAGAAAGACCTGTTCCGGGAGCACGCCAGAACGCTCTACTTTAGAAACTAAAGGAAGGGTCTGGAGGGTCCTCTGGATAAGGTCGGTCATGTTGTCGAGTTCGCGATAGGTGTATTTGTCGCCCACCACTACAGCCAGCCGGGCGGCGGTGTCTTGTGAGTCGCGAATCACCACGGGCTGCCAGGCGTCCGGATGAAACCCCGTCGCCCCCAACCGTTCGCGGGCAAACTGGAAGACAAGAGCGACAAGGGCGGCGTCATCGATGGGAACTATGCCGTCGATTCCCACGAACCCAGGTCCTTGGAGAGGGCGGAGATCCTGGCCGACAGCACGCTCCGCTAGATGGTGGAGTAACAAATCACGCAGCCGTTGCAGAGGTTGTGTGTTGATGGATCGTGGGAAAGCAACCACGAGAGCAGCTCGTTCGGCGGTGCGCTCAGGTGAGACCTGGGATCGCACCTCGTCAATAGCTTCCTTGATCATCCGCGCCCGCAGGGAAGTCTCGATCTCTCGTTCTTTGGGACTGGCTACGGTCAGCATCAGCGCCGCCGTCTCCCCAAAGCCACTGTTGAACTGGATTGGTCCAGCTCCCTGAGGAAGACTTTGATTCAGACTATTCAGCTTCAAGTTGATATCGTTGAACTCTTGCTCGGTGTTCGCCACCGTTTCCGACAACTGGATGTGGAGGATAGCAAGGCCAGGCAGAGTGAGGGATTTGATCCCAAATTCATTCCCAGGTCCAGGAACATGAAGCGCACGGTTTTCGGCAATCTTTTGCTCCATCGGTCGTGTCACTAATTGTTCTACTTTCTCAGCGTTCACTCCTGGCCAGGGGCACGTAGCGACCGCGATGCGTACAGGAATGTTCGGATCTTTTCGTTTCGCTATGTGAGCATAACCGTAGACGCCCCAGACAAGCACGCCGACCAGCAACACCCAGGAGATATGTCGGTTTTCGATGAAGAAACGAGCAGTGTTGTGTGTAGTTTGGATGAACTCGGTATCACTTCGGTGCGCCATAGTGTTCGTCCTAGGAACTTAAGGAATAATCCGTACGGGTTCGCCATCTTTTACAAGTGTCGCGCCAGTGACGATGACCTTTTCTCCCGTTTGCAGGCCGTTAGTCGCCGCGATTTTGTCGCCGTAAACAAGACCCAACTGGACCGTGCGGATACGAGAGACGGTTTTGCCATTGGACTCTTCGACAACAAAGACCGCATAGCCGGCGGGATCATCCGCGGCGCGCACGACCGCACTGAGCGGCACGACCGTCACCGCTTCTGGTCGCTCTCCCTCAGCCACTTTGAGCGAAGCGATCATGCCGACTTTCAACTCGCCTTGCGGGTTTGGCGCTGTAATCCCTACGTTAAACACCCGGCTTTTCTGATCCGCCGCCGGTGAAATCAAAGTGATCTGACCAGGAAACTCACGGCCTCGTATTGAGGCGACGGTTATCGCCAGGGGCGCTCCTAACTCCAGCGTTGTAAGCATCCCCTCGGGAACGCCAAAGACCGCTTTGACTCTGCTGACATCCGCGAACACGAAGCCCGCGGTTCCCGGACCGACGAACGAGCCGACTTCGATATTCCGCTGTAGCACGACGCCGTTCATCGGCGTCGTCAAGGCGCAATACTGCAGATTAAGCTTCGCCGTCTCCAGTTGCGCGCGCGCCCCGTCCACTGTCGCCTGCGCCTCTTCAAATTGCGATCGGACTCGATCATAATCAGGCGCGGTGACGCTCTTGGTGGCGAACAAAGTAGAAGATCGTTCAAAGTCAGCGGCGCTCTTCTTCAGAGAGGCTTGAGCCTTGGCCAGTTGCGCCTCAGCTTCTTTTACTTTCTCAACATATTCAGCCTCACGAACGCGCGCGATGACAGTCCCCTTTTTCACTATATCGCCGGCCTGTACATCACGCTGGTGGCCGTCCGCCCCTGGCAGCTGCAGAATCTCTTGAATGTAGCCATTGACCTTAAACGTCAACTCAACTTGCGCGTAGGGCGTGATGCTGGCGGAATAGCGGACACTCCCATCCGCACGTTGCGTCATGACGGGATGCACCCGCACCGGGGTCAATGGTTTCTCGTAGAGTTCCTCCCGGCTACACCCGCCGCTGAGAAAGGAGACACAGGTGAAAAAGAGAATAAGCGACCAACTGGGGCTCTTCATTCATTCCTCCCCGAGGGCTTTTGTAAGGTTAGCAGCAGCGGTCCAGCGCGCGAGCTGCGCTTGCTGGTAGTTGCTGTTCGCCTCTGCTAGTGACGCCTGGGCCTGCAGCACGTTTTGCAACAATGTGGCCTGTTGTTTATATTGATCCATAGTTTCCCGTAATTTTTCGCGCGCAGCCGCCTGCTCTTGTCCGGCGACGCCTATGAGCACGTCGGCCGTTTGCAGCGAACGGACCTGGTTGTTGACGTCCATAACGATCTGGTCTTCGGTATTGCGCACCTCGTTCTTCGCTTCGCTGATAGCTTCACCTTTCGCGGCTAACTCTGCCCTTTTCCGTCCCCAGTCAAAAAACTCCCACCGGGCGTAAATGCCGACGGAAGCGACGTTCTCCGGTAACAATTTGATGTTGAAAGGAGAAAAATACTGAGCGGTCAGGCTGACGTCAGGAATATATTCCGCTTGCTTGATGCGAAAATCATACTCGCTCTGCTGCACTTTGAGTCGCGCGGCGCGGATTTCAGGACGTTGCGCCAGCGCATTGGCTTGCGCGGACGCGAGGTCCACTCCCGACGAGGGAGGACTCGGCGCTAGGCTGACATGAACGGCCGTCTGGATCTCTCTTCCCATGAGGCTATTCAAGTATTCTTTTTGTGACAGCATGGTATTGCGTTGAGAAAACGCATCGTATTCCGCCTTGGCGAGCCGCGCTTTGACCTGCAAGCTCTCAGACTGCAACGCCGTCTGTTCCTGTACGTACCGAACCACGAGCGCGTCCAGCTCGCGGAGAGAGACAATATTTTCTTCCGTAGCGGCGAGCATACTTTGCGTTTGTAAAATCTTGTAGTAGGTCTGCTTCACTTGATCCGCTATTTGTTGCCGTTGGCCGCGCAGCTGTTCGGTCGCAAGCGCTTGGTTGACCTCGCTTTGATGAATCCCTAGTCCAATGCGGTACTGTTGCGACAAGGGCAAAGTCGCACTGGTTGTGACAACAGTGGTAAATTGTGGGGCAGTTCTGATGGTGGTCTTTTTGGCTGGAATAGGGCCGATCAAAGGGAGAGTCCCAAACGTTCCAGCGTTAAATTCATAACTCTCCGACGTAAGGTGCCGACGCTCTTGTACAGTGAAATCGAGCGTCGGTAGTCGTTTGGTGCGCGCCGCAGTGGCGTCATCTCCAGCCTTTTGCACTTCGAGCGCCGCGTTTTTGACCGAGAAGTTGTTCGTCAAGGCGATATCCACTGCTTGCTCTAGTGTCAGGATGTCACCGGGAACTGCTTCCGTTTCCTGACCCCAAGCGATGTTCGGCGCCATGAGCACGATCCACAAGGCGACGCAGCGCACCATACTCTCTCCTCCCTAATCATTTACAAAAGCACTCTCTATCAGGCCGCCCCACAATCGTCTACTTCAGTGCTCAACAAGCAGCCCTTCCTCTCTTTGCTAACGCAGTTCAGACGAAATCAGACTTCAACGGATCGACAACCGGTTTGGATTTCTCTCATCAGATTCCCCTCACCTGCAGCCGCTCTGCGCGTGCTGCCCTCTCCCTCGCGGGGGAGAGGGATAGGGTGAGGGGCGTTTGACAAACAGTCGAGGGTAAACTCATCCGCAATTTGCTCTAATTCGGATCAGGAGGTGCGTATAGCAACTGCTCCACAAACGCCGTCAACTCCGTCAATGACGCAAAGCGCATGCTTTGACCACTGGCGACATGCTCGACACGCCCGCGCCACAGCTCCTCGCCTGGGTGACTCGGTATGTACAATTGCACCACAAACGTGCGATGCACGGACAATTGGGCTATCGACTCTTCTGCCATAGCTCACTCCTTACTTGTGAGGCGTCTTTCCATCGTCCCGCGGACGGCGCGAAGGGCACCGTCCGGCTACAAAGCGGCTCACTTACTCTTCGCCCCTTAGAAGCCGCCGCAGGTCTCGCAGCTCCGCCGCGGTAATCGCTTTCTCCCGACCGGGCGTAGCACCAGTCAGCGTTCTGATGATGAATTTTCGGACATCGGGGTTGTAATAAAAAACATCGTGGTAGACCGGGTACCCGGTCTCGTGGGTCCACTCAGGCACGGACGCCGCCGCCGTGCAACCCTCTGGCGGCATCGGCACGCTGGCAGGCGCTGGCCCGTTGCCCCACGTGACGAGCGTGACGTTCGGATCGTTCTTGTAGGTCCATTCGTAGGATGACGTGAACCCATTGCCGTCTCCACCCAACTGTTGCACTACTTCCACATCGCCGACGCGCGGGAGGAACAGGGCGTCCGACACGGGAATAGTGCTCGGGCGCGGCTCGAACAGCGCCACCAGCGGCAGGTAGCAGTTCGGATCATTGCCGCTGTCCTCACACATCGGTGGAGTGCTCGCAGGCAGTTGCTGGATAGCAACCGCCGTGCAGACAAAAGGATTCTTGTTGACCCGACCGGGGATCTTGAAGTCGGCCAGGGTCTTTTTCTGGCGCGCACCGGTGGCGAAAGTGGCGATCACGCCGCCTTCGTCGTTGGGCATGCCCACTTTGGCGGCCCACGGGTTGTTGCCTGGCGCCGAGCCTGTATTGAGGTCGAGCATCACCGTGGAGCGCAACGACGGGTCGGTGTTGACGTTAGTCGGCACGCTGCCGCCAGGCAGGGTCAGGAAGTCGTTCGTGGGCATCACCCGCTGACGCATCGGATTGTAGAGACGGAAGAATGTTAAGGGATCAGGAGCCAGACGTCCGGTCTTATCGGGCTTGAGAATCATGGGCAGGATGATGTCGTAATCGGGCCCGGTCACTTTGTCCCCTGCGCTAACGGCCGCGAAGGCGAGCGCAGCAAAGCGGGTCTCGATTTTGGTCGTCGGGATGAAACCAGTGAGCACGTCCTGGAAGTCTTCGTTCCACGGTCGCCATGAGTGGATCGTACCCTGGTTGATGCCGGCGCCGGCGATATAGTAGCGAATCTTGGGCAGATGGCGCAGCGCGCCGGTGCTATCGATGTAGGCGGCCCCATAGGCGGGGCTCTGGATGTACGCTCGCACCAGGACGTTGCCGGTGCTGTGCGATGCAACGTCGACGTACTCCACGTCAGGATTGGCCTGCACCACCTGATCGAGCCAGTAACCGAGGTAGTTGATCGCGTAAGGAAACGTCCCGCTGGTCATCGAAGCCGCGGTGACGAGATTGAGGTTGCCATCGAATACGCCGTCATCGGGAGCGACAGGCATACGCCAGTCATACACCGCGCCGAAGAAGGTTTTGCCCGGCGCGTAGCCAGCCTTGGTGAGACTGCGGACAAACGGCCGGTACGACACAGACAAATTGAGGCTCTGGGGCGAGACGCCGCGATGGAATGTGTACGACAGGTCCTCACCCTTCTTCGGGCTCGACGCCGCGTAACCTGGCACGAAGACGAAGGGAACGGTGGGAGGCGGCGGTGGGGGCTTCTTGGCCAGCGCCGGAGTGCCCCACACAAGGCTGAGGCAGAGCAGGAAAACCACAACTGTTGAGCCCTTGGACTTCGGCGCTGCCTGGAGCAGATTACCATAATCATTTGTTGATTGCTTACGAAACATAATACCTCCCTGATTTTTATGAGCACGAAGCGTGCATGCTGCCCTCGCCGTCAAGGATAGCACCGCTCGCTTGGTATGCTTCCCGCCACGGACCCCGCGCCGTTGGCGGCGAGGCTCGTGGATGTTCTTGGCCTTGTCTTACTGCTTGTTCTTCACGTGTTTCTTCGCGGCTGTGCACTGCACCTCGAAGGACACTGTTCGTGATTGTTTCTTCTTAGCGCCAGGCTCCACAATGATCTGGATGTCATGGGTCCCACAACTGGCCGTGCGATACGGCACGGATATCTGATGCGTGTCTTTGGCGTCGATATGCGTCACCATGTCCGTGTCAAAAATCCGCCTGCTCTCCCGGTCTACAAACTGCACCAACACGTCTTCGGACGCCGCGTGCCTAGACACCAAGTCGGCGCTCACCACCACTTTCTGGTTGGGTCTCACTCGGGCCGGCGTTACACGCAGACGCTTGAGCTCCCACGTCGGTTTCTTCAGCAACGGGCTCAACTCAGGCGCCCCTGTCAGCGGCCCTGGAGTTGCCGCCGCTTGCACGTAAAAGACTTGTTTGAAAAAGCCCACATTGTTGGAGAAAGAAGTGGTGCGCGTGGGGCTGGTGTTAGTCAGCGACCCATACGTCAGCGTCACCAGCTCCAGCGGCGCGTCGCTCAGACTGGTCACAGCGGTAAGCGTCTGCCGCGTTACGCCGGGGCTAAACCCATGCCCAGGCAGTTCCGCCACCAACGACGCCCTAGCATGCTGCGGCCACACCAACACCCAGAAAATGAAGCTCTGACCGCCCAGTCCGTTGGTGTCAAACGAGGTGCTCGCCATTACCCAGTTGGGAGACACAAGTCCTTGGGTACACGTGGTCCCTAGGGTCCCCCCCTGGAAGGGCGGAATGGTGAGAGGATTCCCGCCAGTGTCGGCAAGCACTACGTCCTCGATCAGCACGCTGTCGCCGATCGGCGTATTGGAATTGTCTATTGCTTGGCGGTAGAAGCGGGCGTGGACCTCCGTGCCGGCCGGCATGGCTTTGAGACTGTAGTTATACACGCGCGCTTGCAGAAAGACCGTATCTCCCTCAGTGGCATGGGTGCGTTGCGGTCCACCCGTCCCGTTCACCGTCACGAACAGCCCCTTCATCCAGTAAAACTCATTGTTCCAGAGATCGGCGGCGGTGGTGTCAATGGTCGCCGTCGTGGCGTCGATGGTCGCGGCGTCGGTAAAGCATTGCGAAAAGGTCGCCTGCGTGCTGGTGCCCAGACATTCTGGGGGCAGCGCATCCGAGGAGAACACGTCGTCCGTGCCCTCCGCCCAGCGGCTGGGATGGTTGAGGGCCACATCGATGTACTTGGTGTATGGCGAGGTCTGCCACCAATTGTTGCCGGTGGTAGGGTCCGCCGCATATGCAGCCAGCAAGAAGCCCGAGGTGGCAATGTTCACGTTCGGGTCTAAGGTTTGCACCGCGCCGTCGGGTGGGGCCTGGCCTAAGAGGAGGGGCTGAAACTCATAGGCGTACAAGGCGGGCGTGCGAAACGCGTCCGATTTGGTGACGGTCACGCCCGTTGAGGCTTCTAGCGTGGTCGTATTGGTATTGAGAGTGCTGACCGACGTACTGTTATTATAGTCGAACTTACCGGTGACATTCGCGCCCGCGTCTGCTTCCTCGAGAGCCGGCGTCCCTCCTGTCAGACTGATGCTCATGTCGTAGGAATGCGTGGACGTCGTGCCGGAGGTTTGGTCCATGCCTTGTGACCCCGTCCAGGTCGCCGCAAACGTTCCCGTCGAGCCATCGGTCGCCAGCACGTTCCCTGAGCCGAGCGAGGTGAGCGTCTGGGTAAAGTTGTTCTGCAACTGACATTGATCCCACGGATAGGATAACACGTTGCCCGGCTCATGGATTGGCTGATACCATTCGAGCGACGTCCCCTCTTGTTGATATTCCACGGTATTGGAGGGACCAGAGAGGGTCACGTAGAGGGGTTGTTGGTCTGCCGCGCCGCAGTTGGGTTGCCCATTGGGGCACCCCGTTTGCCCGATGACCGGGTAATAATAGACATTGAAGTCACTTTGAGTGTACCAGACGATATCGCTAAAGTCGGTCGTGCCAGAGACACTAAACACGGAAGAGGCGTAGGTATTGTAAGCGGTAGAGACGTTTTGCTCGTAAGTTTGTTTCCAGGCGTTTTGGAAGTCTGTGGAAATGCTGGCGACCTCGGGGATGCCGGTCTTGACGGTCACGCCGACCGTTTCTCCGGTCGAATAGGAATAACTGGTAGTGTTGGTGGTGCTGGAGGTGGTGGTGTTCGTTTGCGAGGTATTATAGAGGGAGTTGAATTGGCCCGGAATGGCGCTGAAATTGACCACAGTCGGTTGGCTGGCCCCAGAGCTTTGCACATAGTCCACGTGCATGGGAGGCGCGCCGAGCACGACCTTGGGCTGCAAGTGGTCGGTGATCCGCACCACGAAGGGCGGTCCGACGCGCATCGCACGGCCTTGCAGGTCACCCGCAGCGAGCACGTTGAAGCCCAGACCTTGTATCCAGGTGAGCTCTTTCCACCCGCTCAACTCGTAGGTGTCGGCGCAGCACGACGGCGTGTAATCGCCCGTGGCCGGATTCGGCACAGTATAGATGTAGAGGCGCGGGTTGAACGAGCCCACCGAGCCTGAACCCGCCGGATTGGCGCGGAGAATGGCAATCTCAGGATTGAAGGCGGCGGTTGGGCTGGTAGTACTGGGGAATTTCCCCAGGGCGAGCCCACAGATATCGGCATAATTGCCGGATGGTTCCGG
>CAZUFQ010000123.1:5303-11387 GCA_964618735.1 uncultured Enterobacteriaceae bacterium | reverse complement strand
TCGCCGCAGATAAGCACGCCCGGCGTGCCGGCAATGTACGCAACCGCTGGCGCCTGGTCCCGCGCCAGCACCAGCACCGTTGCTGCGGCAACAAGGGGTTGGATGAAGATCGGAATGGCAATGCCAACTCCGGGAATGGGGCGTGCGAAGTTGTGCACGATCGCAGTGACAATGGCGATACCCAGTACTCCGCGCCCCACGAGCTCAGTACTAAATAAAAGATAGAGCGAGATACAGGCCGGGATGATTGCGCCGCCCAAATTAATGGCGATCACCGTACCTTGCTGATGTCTGAGGATTGGAATAACGTGCCGGACTCCGAAAAAATCAACCATCCGATCGGAGACCAGCGAGCCGCTCTCAATCCTGGTGATCGGAATGTTCAAAGAACTGCCAAGTAGGGAAAGCAGAAGTAGGGGAAAAATGAGATGCGCGCTGATGCCCAGGCGCTCATAGGCGTAACTAATGATCCCCACCTGGACAAGAAAGAAAAGAAAGATCAGGAAGAGAAAACTGCCGACAATAAGCAGTACAGTGACGGGAAAGAAGATGAAAGGACGCATAAGAGGCGCCGATTATCGAGACATTGAATGAAAGTCTCGCTTCTTGAAAGCGAGAAAAAGGGGACATCCTCTTTTCATTTTTGCGAATCTCCTCTCTTCAGGACGATGGAGATTTCTCGTTGATAAGCAGATTACAGGAAACCTTTCTTTGCTTCTTCCGCAAGCATAGCGTCCAACATATCGCTCCGAGTAATTATACCGACCAGCTTATCGTGCTCCACCACAGGCAGTGCGCCAAACCTCTGCCGCCGCAACAAGTGCGCAGCTTCGCGCAACGAAGTCTGCGGCGCGACGGAAATAACGTTGTACGTCATGATCTCTTCGACCGTATGCGAGTCGCCAAATTCATCGATGTCTTTTCCACAGAAGAGGCGCAAACTTGACGGATAAGCGTCGCGAATGTCACTGTTAGTGACTATACCGACTAATTGTTCGTCAGACACGACCGGCAGCTGATTGATGCGATATTTGGCCAGTCGTTCGCGCGCGTGACGTATCGTGTCTTTCGGTTTGATAGTCATCAACGATTTTGTCATCCATTGCGACACTTCCATAAAGTCTTGTCCTCCAAAGCTTCTGTCGTGAGAGAGCAAGTCTTGTACCGGCAGTGGGAGGCGATAATTTGCAGCGAAATCCACAGAAGTTTCTCATGTATAAGAATAACGAGGCGAAATTGTGCCAAAACTGGGAAAAAACTCTTGAGGCAACGTGGCGCCACGCTTGCTCTTAGAACATACCCATGAAGGTCCACTGCTCCGCCAAAGAATGAGGAAAGGGAAGAATATGCATCGCTTTCTCGAATGTACGGTCGGTCAGTATATGACTCGGCAAGTCAAGACAGTCTCGCGGAACACAACGCTGCAGGAACTTGAAGCATTATTTGCAAAGCACGATTTCAATGCGTTTCCGGTGATGGAAGGGAAAGACGTAAGCGGCGTCGTGACGAAGTTTGATTTTCTCAAGACCTTTGCGTTTACGACGGGGCAACTGCTGCCACAGTATGACGAGCTTATGAAACGCACGGTAGCAGAGGTGATGACAGAAGCCGTTGTGCATGTTGAACCAGGCGCACCATTGACCAGAGTGCTGCAGTTGATGGTCAATCTGAAAGCCAGAAGTTTTCCGGTGCTGACTCCTGATAAGCAACTTGTAGGGATGATCGCCCGCGAGGACAATATGCGCGCGCTCAAGGAATCGACTCGTGAAAGCTAACGCCAAGAAGGAATTGCGCTATGAATATTCAAAAAATCCTCGTCCCTTTCGATTTTTCCGAATACTCGGAGAAAGCCTGTAATTGGGCTATAGCCATGGCGGAGAAATGGCGCGCCTGTATCCTCCTCCTCCATATCGTGCCGCGCCCTAGTTATCCACCCGTACTGATGGGCGCACATTTCAATGCCGCAGATTTTGAGACAGGACTGCAAACCGAGGCGGAAGAACGTGCAAAAGCTTTTATCCAGAAGACCGCCCACGGACGAGTGCCGATCGACGTCAAAGTCCTCGTTGGCGAACCATCCTCAGATCTCTGTAAGATCGCGGAAGAAGAACAGTTTGACATGGTAATTATGGGTTCGCATGGACGGACTGGTTTAGGACACATGTTGTTAGGCAGCGTGGCCGAACGAGTAGTGCGACTTTCGCCGTGCCCGGTGCTGGTTGTGGGTAAAAAAGCCCCAGCGTAATTCCGTGTAGGTGTTCTTATGCGCCTCGTACGGCAAGCACAGGGCAGGGCACGGAGCCGAACGAATCACTTTCATGACGTAGCATTTAATGTGAATACATCTCAGATTTCCAACCTTCTTCTCCGACCAGTGGAACAAATGCACACTCACCGAGATCTTCGGTTTCCGTTGTGTTTCCTCGTTTCCACACACGGAGGAGCTTTTGTTCATAGCGAGAGCCGACGGGCAAGACCAGGCGTCCCCCGTCTTTCAGTTGCTCTACAAGAGAAGAGGGGACAAGGGGCGAGGCTGCTGCGACGACAATAACATCGTAAGGTGCTCCGGGCCGCCAGCCGATGCTGCCGTTTGCGGCGACCACTTCAACATTGTCATAGGCGAGGTCGTTGAGCATTATGCGAGCAGATTGCGCCAGCTCAGGAATAACCTCAACCGTATATACATGGTTGGCAAGCCTTCCCAACAACGCGGCTTGATACCCCGACCCCGTTCCTACTTCCAAAACACGTTCGTCGCCTCTTAATTTCAAGGCCTGTATCATGAGCGCGACGATATAAGGTTGAGAAATCGTTTGCCCATAGCCAATCGGCAACGGATGATCTTCATACGCCCACATTTGGCTCATCTCCGGCACGAAGAGGTGACGTGGGACCTCACGCATGGCTTGCAGCACGCGTGGATCAACAATGCCGCGACGTTCGAGTTGCTCCTTGATCATGTTGAGTCTAAGCGTCTGGTAATGGTTTGCTTTCATGTTCATGTCGTCCCTTATTCTTTATAAACAAAAACGGAGCAACCAATATGCCAGACGGCATATTGCAACGCTCTTCAATCGAACGCCCTCAGTGTTGATACATGCTCGGCTGGCCTGATGAAGCCGATGGCAGGCCGCAGCACCATCAAGCAACGACTATCTTCTCGGGTCCTTATGTCTAGAATAAACGACTCTCATTTAATGACGGCGCCACGCTCGCTTAATTAACGTAGGACTTCCGCCCACATGAGATCAGCATGCGGAAGCGCCACGGTCTCATTTGCTCCGACCTGGATAGCAAGCCGGGCATCCCTGAGAGTTTGAGACGGAATTTCCTCTAGTTGTTTCCAAGTAATGCCTCCATTTGTTGGGTAATATGGGGCGTAGGTGTTTGTGGCAAGATTACGATCTAAGCGAAGGATGAGATTGCTGGTGTTGTTTAGTGTCCGTTGTTCAAGAATAGAACCCACTCCGGCTATTTCCTGCATAGCCCCAACACTTGCTCCCACTCCGGTGCTGTTGAAATTACGACGAACACTCACGTAGTGATCATCATCTTGATACGCTAAAAGTCCAACTTGTTGATAATTGGCCGTTGGATTAAAAGCTGCAATTTTCAGCCGGAGACTCGTCCAATCTCCGGGCAAATCCCGAAATATCATGTTCTGAGAGTTGTTTTGCCCTTTCCACAGTTCGCCAGAGCTCACCGGGAGACGAATCGTTCCTTGATGGAGATTTTGGTCATAGTTGATTACTAAGCTCCCGGTTTGCTCAGTGTCTCGGATAGTCCCCATTGTAGTCCTGGCTAAGAAATTCCAGCCATTTGTAAACAGCATCGCACGATTCGTATACACAAAATCGAAATGTCCAGCGACGGGAGGGGGAGCAACATAGGTGAATCCCCCTGTCGTGGTTGCAACCCCACTTGCAGTGAGTACGGTAAGATTTTGAGCCCCGATGCCTGGAGGCGCTGTCGCTGTGATCTTGGTGGAACTGTTGACTATAAATGAGGCCGCTACTGGACCAAAGCGAACCTCCTGCACATTGACAAAGTTTGCGCCATTGATTGTGACGCTCGCGCCGCCGTACGACGAACCACTACTGGGGCTCGTCGTGGTAATAGTTGGTGGTGGAGTGGGCAACGGTACGGTCACTGTCTTGCCACCCTCGAATCCCTGGATATGTACCGGAACTCCCTCAGTATCCGGGTAGAACACAAGCATAGTTGTTTCTATAGGCGCCCCATCGGCAGTGACTGCATCACCCTCAAATGTCACTTGTAGTCCATTGGTCGTCTGTGTCGCTCCAACAAGAATCGACTTATCTCGTGCATAGAGATAATCTCCCAGGTTCTCCATAAAGAGGTGTTGTACTCCATTCTCCTTCAGCCACACTGACGCCTGCTTGATGACTGCTCGACGATCTCCCATCGTAGCATATTGATAGTTGACAATATCATGAGTGTAGATTTGCACTGGACTGAGTCCCGACCATTGTCGCCAGGTGTACCGTTGCAGTTGATCAACACTTGCGGGCACTGATTGGTTATATGCCGAACTTGGCCAGATAAAGTCACTGCGAGGATACTTCAACCAATCAATATATTGCGAAGTAAACAAGAAGAACCTCTGTGGCGAGAAACCGGACAGGCTGCCAACTATATAGTCATCGGCAAAAAAGAAAGGATACGTCTCCCCAGGATTAAGTTTAGGGGGACGCTCATATGACCAAAAGCTGCGAGCCTGCATGCGCTCGGCGCCATTGTAAAGATTCACGTTGTTGGATGGCGGCTGTTGAAATCCAGGCTCCTGCAGTGAGGTGATGTAGCGGAAGCCAAGCGCATTCCAGAGATCGTGCCCTGTATTGTTGCTGAGATCCCAGTAATGCGCGACCAATGCTCGCGAGAATGACGGAATCGCGTCTGTCCCGCCATTCCCTACTTTCCACGTCTTAATGGCATTGAGGTTCGTTAACCATTGAGCATCGGTCAATGGTCCACTCGACGCATTCCAATACATATCCCCATACGTGATGTTGCCAAAAGAATGCGGAGCAATTTCTAGCTTCTTCGCTTGGACATCTGCAATCACACTTGCTCGCTCACTGCTTCCGGGAGGGAAATTGTCGGTAAAGAGATACCCTGTGACCTTCCAGGGCCCACCTATGCCAGCGACATTTGCATTTCCAGTGAAGCTAGGGTCGTAGAGGTCTTTGACTCGCACGCTCCAGCCCGGCATGGTATCGTCCATCTGCACCGCCCAGTAGCGTGGGTGACCGCGGAGCACGAAAGGTTTTCGCGCCGCCCAAACTAAACTCCGCCAGAACAGATCATCTACGCCTTGTACGAACCCAAGGCGATCTGCTTTCAAATAGGCATAACTGCCAAAGTGAACGACTCGACCAGCGCTAGTGTCTCGGGCAAGAATCAATGGTCCGTTTCCCAACTGGGCAATGACAGTGCCCGTAGCGTTGGTTAAGACTGTTGGCGCTACAGTACGGACTACTCCGTTACTGTCTGCATGAAAGTTGTACTTGATGTCTCCTGGGGGCTCTCCCAGGAACCGGCGCTGCCAAGCCGCAATGAAATGTGGCGTCGCTCCATCTGATAAGACTGCGGCTGGTACACGGATGGAACTTGCTTGAGAACCGAGTGTACTTCCCGTCGCGCCAAAGAGGCTCTGCATGTGACCTTGGCTCCCGACAGTAGCTGCGGCATCGAGGTTGACGAAACCGCTGCCGCCATTCACTGCCGCCACGATTGCATTCTGCCATACCGGCGAGAGATTCAGCCCACTGTGGCCGGAGACGATAAGCTGTCGTGCTCCGAGGTCTGCAGGTGGTTGTATAACAGACGTATCAAAAATTTCGTATGGCGCTTGGAGATGATCAAAATAAAGCTGAGGATAACGTTGAAACTCTCCTGGATTCGCCGGATCGAGGTTATATCCTGCGAGGTTACTGCCATTGACCAGTACTGCTATGGTCAAAATGGCGGCATTAGCCTGATTCTGATTTTGCGTCACGACAAAGCCATTGATGAGACTCGCCTTTTGATCGTCCGGGTTCGTCACTGTTACTATCCGCCCAC
>CAZUFQ010000123.1:3563-5293 GCA_964618735.1 uncultured Enterobacteriaceae bacterium | reverse complement strand
CCGAGGTAAAGGTGCAACTCGTGACTGTAATCCCACTGCCAAAACTACACGTCGCCCCACTCTGGAAATTGCTTCCCGTGATCGCCACATTCGTCAACTTCTGTCCCTGCGCGCCCGAATTCGGCGTCACTCCCGTCACCGTCGGCGCCATCCGTACAATCTCCACCCACGCCACATCCGCCACCGGCAACGTTCCCGCCGCATTTGCCCCTACCTGAATCCCCACTCGCGCATTACTCAACACTACCGTCGGAATCCCCGTCAGTTGCACCCAGGTCGCCCCATTGTCTACGGAATAGAACGGCGCATACGCATTCGTGCTCGGGTTCCGATCTAACCGCAAAATCAGATTCTTCGTGTTGTTTAACACCCGCCGCTGCACTATCGTCGCGATCCCTCCCTTTTCATACATCCCCCCGATGTTGGGTCCCCCCGTGTTGCTATTGTAGTTGCGGCGCACGCTCACATAGGTGTCGTCGTTTTGGTACACCAATAATCCCACTTGTTGGTTATCGGCCACAGGCGCAAACGCACTGATTTTGAGCCGCACGCTCACCCAATCGCTGGGTAAATTGCGCAACACCATGTTTTGCGAATTGTTGCTGTTACGCCAAATCTCCCCACTGCCCACAGGAAAGCGCAACACTCCCGGATGGGTCGCCTGGTTATAGTTCACCGCTAAGGTTCCACTCTGTTCCGTATTCCGAGTCGATCCCCCGGCCGTTTTAGCCAGAAAGTCCCACCCCTGAGCCTTTAACTCCGCACTGCTCCCCGCCGTGAAGTCAAAGTGCCCCGCCCCACTCGCTGCGGCCAAGGAGCTTTGCGCGTACGCTCGGGGGGGCTTCACCGCTGTGCTGAGGGCGGTTAGCAGGCCGAGCAGGAGTGTTGCTCCCAACCGTATGATTCCAAATCTATTCATGGGACTGCGGATCAACATTACTCTCTCTCCTATGCAGTGGGATTCATAAAGCGCTAGTAGTGTTTTTCAGGAGCAGGGGACAGGAATTTTTCGCTTCCCTATTACAAGAGAGAGAGTCTTAATCAAGTACTAACTGCTCTCCCAAGTGGAACAGGACACTTAAGGTCCCTTTCCTCAGGGGAGTTCAGATGCATGCTTGAGATCTAGAGGGAGAATGAGCGCAGCCGAAGCGCATTACTAATCACAGACACCGAACTGAACGTCATGGCCGCGCTGGCGATCATAGGGCTCAGAAGCAGTCCAAACACAGGGTAGAGCACGCCCGCTGCAAGAGGAACTCCAAGCAAGTTATAAACAAAGGCAAAAAATAAATTCTGCCGGATATTGCGCATCGTACCGCGGCTCAATCGGCGGGCGCGCACGATGCCGCGCAGATCTCCCTTCACTAGGGTGACTCCGGCGCTTTCCATGGCTACGTCTGTTCCCGTCCCCATCGCGATGCCTATCTGCGCTAGCGCCAGCGCTGGGGCGTCGTTGACGCCGTCGCCGGCCATCGCCACTATGCGCCCCGCCGCTTGCAGTCGTTTTATGCTTTCACCTTTTTGCTCGGGCAAGACTTCGGCCTCTACTGTATCAATCCCCAACTTGCGAGCAACCGTCTCGGCGGTGGTGCGGCTATCGCCAGTCAACATGACGATGCGCATTCCCTCTTCATGCACCATTCGCACAGCTTCGTAGGTTGACTCTTTGATCGGGTCGGCGACCCCGAGCAGGGGGAAAGTCAGAGCGGCGACGAGCATCGAGAATCGAT
>CAZUFQ010000123.1:0-3553 GCA_964618735.1 uncultured Enterobacteriaceae bacterium | reverse complement strand
TTCCCCCACTCGCAATTAGCACTCGCGCTCCCTCTTTCCGGCACCTTCGGCACACGCTCTGTGGTGCACTTCTGGATCGGGTCGGCACCCCCGAGCAGTCCCATCAGTCGATGTTCGGCGCCGACAAACATGACAGTTTGCCCCTCGCGGCGTAGTGCTTCAGCTCGCTCCATAGCTGCTCCTAGGTCAATCTTCAGTTCCGCAAAAAGCGCCTGGTTGCCGAGTGCTACAGCTCGATTATCCACCTGGCCGATCACGCCTTTCCCTGTAATTGAGCGAAAACCTTCGACTGAAGAGAGCGTTATTCCTTTCACTTCCGCCCCAGCGACGATAGCAGCGGCTAACGGATGTTCACTGCCTCGCTCAAGACTTGCTGCGAAACGCAACAGTTCCGTTTCGCTGGATTCTGACAGCGACGCGACCGAGAGCAGACGCGGTTTGCCTTCGGTCAGTGTGCCGGTTTTATCCACAACCAGTGTGTCCACTTTCTCCAACACTTCGAGCGCTTCCGCGTTCTTGATCAAGACGCCTGCCGTGGCTCCGCGTCCAGTGCCTACCATAATGGACATCGGCGTCGCCAAACCGAGAGCGCAAGGGCAGGCAATAATAAGCACAGCAACGGCGTTCACTAACGCGTAGCCCATACGCGGTTCAGGACCAAACAGTCCCCAGACGCCAAAAGTGAGTACGGCGATAAGCACTACAGTCGGAACGAAGTACGATGAAACCAGGTCAGCTAGACGCTGGATCGGGGCGCGACTCCGCTGAGCTTCGCTCACCATACGAACGATCTGTGCAAGAAGCATGTCGCTGCCCACTCGTTCAGCTTGCATCACGAAGCCGCCGGCTCCATTCACTGTGCCCCCAGTCACTCGGGAGCCCGGTCCTTTTTCTACTGGGATGGGTTCGCCTGTGACCATCGATTCATCTACGGCGCTGGTTCCTTCCAGTACGACACCATCCACAGGAATCTTCTCTCCGGGACGCACCCGAAGTCGGTTGCCCGGTTGGACACGCTCGAGCGTAATATCTTCCTCGGTTCCATCGTTGCTCAACACCCGAGCCGTTTTGGGCGTCAGACCGAGCAACATCTTGATGGCGCTGCTGGTTTGACTGCGCGCGCGCAGCTCAAGCACTTGTCCAAGCAGCACGAGCGTGGTGATCACCGCGGCAGCCTCGAAATAGACGGCGACCTCGCCGCTGTGGGTGCGGAAAGAAGCTGGGAACACATCTGGAAAGAGCACCGCGATCACGCTGTAGCCATAAGCAGCGCCAGTACCGATAGCGATCAGCGTAAACATGTTTAAACTGCGGTTGACAATGGAGAACCATCCTCGCTGGAAGAATGGCCACCCGCCCCAGAAGACGACGGGGGTGGCAAATGTAAACTGAATCCAGGCGAGCGCTCGCATAGAGAGTATATGGTGTACAGGTTGACCTGGAAGCATCTCGGACATCGCAAGAAGAAACACCGGCAGCGTCAGCCCCAGACTAATCCAGAAGCGACGAGTCATGTCTAGCAGTTCTGGGTTGACCTCCTCTTCAACGGTCACGGTGCGAGGTTCAAGCGCCATCCCGCAGATAGAGCACGCCCCCGGCTCCGTTCGCACGACCTCCGGGTGCATGGGACAAACGTATTCAGTCCGGGCTACTGGAGCTTCGACAGTCAACGGTTCGAGCGCCATACCGCAAGAGGGGCAGCTCCCTGGCCTCGCCTGGCGAACTTCCGGATGCATAGGGCAGGTATAGCTATTCTTCTCGTCCGTCGGCTGTTGCGGAGCGTGGTGAGAGTGAGTCTCCGGCGTGTGGGGTTCATGAGGAAGGTTGAGATATGTAGTTGGCTCAGCCTGAAATTTTGTCAGGCAACGCTGACCACAAAAAAAGTACTGTTGTCCGTTATGCTCATGGGTATATTTGGCGTTAACGGGGTTTACCTTCATGCCCCAAACGGGGTTCCTTGCGAAATCGCCTTCTCTACTGGAGTCAGAGGAGGGCGCTGCATGTTCATGTCTATCTTTTTGTTCACCGTGCATAGGATTTCCTTTTGTCGCCGAGCGCCCGGGGTTGAATAGTCACGTGGGATATTCATTGTAGTGTGGCTCCCTTGTCGTTGTTCAAGGCCCTTCTCGTCTGTTCATACTTTAATCCCGTCGCGCTGGAGTTCCTCGCTGCTTGCAAGACGCGCCACTGTCCCTTTGGGGTGCTGATACCAACCCGGATCTTGATCGTAGCGTTCGAGATGTTCGCGCACCTTGAGCACCGTGAGTAAGCCGCCCATATCAATATAGTCGAACGGTCCCGGACCGCCGCGCATCGGGATGCTGTTCTGCGGCGCTTTCAGGTGGCCACGCTCAAGATGGACGCCGTGCTCGGCCATACCGTTGTTGCCCATGGTCATGTAGTCGGGTAGCAGACTTTGCATCTTTGCGTCCAGTTCCCCTGACTCGACGCCGGTCATGTTAGGAAACTTGTCGCCCATCTGGTTCATGACGTGATGGGTCATGTGGCAGTGCATCGCCCAGTCGCCGGGCGCGTCGGCGACGAAGTCAATTGTACGGGACTGACCGACGGCGACCAGGACTGAGCTCTCTGGTTGTTGAGCGGACTGCGGGATCTGACCACCGTCGGTCTCGGTGATGCGGAACTGATGACCGTGGAGGTGGATCGGGTGATGACTCATGGCTCCAAGGTTCGCGATGCGGATCCGTACGCGGTCGCCAAGCCGCGTCACCATTGGCGCGCTAGCCGGGAAGACCTTGGCGTTGAACGTAAAGATATTGAAGTCCGTCATTTCATTAGGATTTGGTCGCGATGTGCCAACGTCAATTCGCCACTCGCTCAACAGGAACGCAAAGTCGCGATCCGGCCTTTCCTCTTTTGACTGCCGCGGATGAATAATGAAAAGGCCCAGCATGCCGAGCGCCATCTGTGTCATTTCGTCGTAGTGAGAATGATACATATACGTTCCGTGCTGGTGAAGCGTGAACTCGTAGCGGTACGTTTCGCCTGGCTGGATCACGTGCTGGGTGAGGCCGGCGACCCCGTCCATACCGTTTGGCAGGAGGAGACCATGCCAGTGGACGCTCGTGCCGCCGGCGAGTTTGTTCGTCACGTAGATGCGGACTCGATCTCCCTCAGCCGCTTCAATAGTTGGACCATGAACGCGGCCATTGTAGCCCCAGCAGCGCGCCTTGAGTCCGGGTGCGAACTCGTGCTCCACCTCTTCGGCGATGAGGTGGTAAACTTTCACGCCGTCCACGATCTTCCACGATAGTGAGATAGAGTTGGGCGTGACTACCGGCGTGTAATCCTTCCCTGGCTCGCCGGGCGGCAGAGTCGGCTTGGGGTCGGTACGCTCAAGCAGCGGCATGTTGCGCTCTGTTCCTGCGATGGTCGCACGCGGCTGATCCGGCTCGTGCGTGTGGGCGCCCTCGGCGGTGTGGACGTTGCGGAGTAGGACTGCGCCGCCGCCTAGTGCGGCGAACCCAGCGAGGAACTTGCGGCGGCCAATTGGTGGGACGGCGATTTGATTTTGTTCGGTTTTGTGTTGCCT
>CAZUFQ010000122.1:0-11437 GCA_964618735.1 uncultured Enterobacteriaceae bacterium | reverse complement strand
CCCTACCAGAAACCGCATCCGCCGCTTTTTCAGCCGTTCAGTTTCTCCAATGCCTCCGTGAAATGGGCGGCGCGCCATAACGTCGTCCCGATCACCATCGTGTGCGACGCGGAGATTTGTCTCAAACAGTTGCGCGCTTGTCAGGAAGGAGCTGCGGAGGTGAGCAAAACTCTGCCGCTCGGGAAGGGTATTGGTCTGGCGCGCGAGGTTATTGTCGCCGATACGGATGAAGAGGCGATGGCGTTGGGGCGCGAGAGCGGCTGTTTCATCTGGACAAAATTTTTCGAACCCTTTGGCTTCAATGCTGCGCTGAAGAAACCCGGCGAAGATCCCAAAACAATTCCTAACACCTTTGAGTCGATGTGCGAGCGTGGCCTCACGCTCTGCGGCAGCCCTGATACCGTAGCCCGTAAGATCGAACAGATCCTGAAAAAGCTGCCCGTTGAGTATTTCTGGCTCTATGTGTACAACGAACTGGTGCCCCACAAAGCGATGATGCGCAGCTTTGAACTCCTCACCAAAAAGGTCTTGCCGCACTTCTCTGACAAGATCTCTTGAACATCAACATCACTGGTGATAGGCCCTGCTGGGCAAGCCAGCAGCGGCGCCCGCTCTCGTTTCCATCATCAAGAGTGCAACGCCGTTGCGTCACCAATCTAGTACTTTGTCAAGCTCAACAGTTGACCATCTCGTTCCCAGGCTCTGCCTGGGAACGCAACCCTCAGGTGCAGTAGCGTCATAACCATGCGACATGCTCAGGCAGAGCCTGGGCATGAGAAAACCGTAAAGTTTAGACAGTGACAGAGCACTAGTGTAGCGCTTGACCTATGCTTTCTCTTCCTTTACAACAAACCGACTGACGCGTCGGTTTGTTTTTATGCGAACCCTGTTCCAACAAGCTCGAGCCTCGGATCGGTACCAGCGTATTCTCGACGCAGCGCTCCAGGTCTTCTCGCAACGAGGCTACCGAGACGCCAGTGTTGATGACATTGCCGGAACCGCGCAGACGTCCAAAGGGGGAGTCTACTTCCACTTTCCGAACAAAGAAGCGATCTTCATGGCCCTCCTGCAACGGACCGCGACGCGACTCCTGGAGAAAGTTGAAGAGGCGGTAGCGGCGGCGGACGATCCCTTAGCGAAGGCTGACGCCGCCTTGCTGACGGTCCTGCGTGTATTCGCCAACCATCGCGCGCTGGCTCGTCTGTTCATGGTTGAGGCGCTGGGAGCTGGCCGTGAGTTTCACCAACGGATGGCGGAGGTCCGTAATGACTTCACCATGATCATCAAGCGCCACTTGGATAGCGCTGTAGAAGCAGGCGCGCTTGAGCCGATCGATACGGAGATTGCCGCTCGCGCCTGGTTTGGGTCTCTGAACGAAGTCATCACCCAGTGGATTTTGTCTGGACGGCCCAAACGGCTGGAGGATGCATACGCCGTTCTGCGCGTCTTCTTACTGCGCAGCGTGGGAGTGCAGCTCCCCTTTTCTCGCTCGGAGCGGAAACGATGAGTGTCTTTTCGTCATATGCGGAAGTTGCCCGTCGATTGCCCCATCTGCTGGAGACCGGCCAGCAGGAAGCAGCCCGGCGCGGCCACTCTATGCTCGTCAGTGTTACGGTGGAGATCCCTCCGGTTGAGCCTACCGCGCTCTTTAGCCGGACGCCAAACCAGGAGCGGATCTTGTGGGAGCAACCGAGTCGAGAATTATCGATGGTTGCTTTCGGGGCAACGGCGCGACTCATTAGTCATGGCGCGCAGCGTTTCGCGCAGATTTCTGCAGGCTGGAGCAGCCTTGTATCGCGTGCTCTTGTTGACGCTCCGTCCTCGTGTCCCCTGCCTACACCTGTCAGTCTGGGCGGCTTCGCCTTTGATCCTGCCGGTCGTTCAGACCCCGATTGGGAAGAATATCCGGACGGGCTACTCGTGCTCCCCAGCCTCCTCTTCCTCTCGTATCGTGGTTTGTCCTGGCTCTCCGTGAATGAGCTGGTGACAGCAGAATGCGACAACCAAGCCGTTATTGAGCGCGTGCTTGGTTCTTTGTGTACACTCCAGGGAAAAGAAGGAACAGCGCTAGAGGAAGATTTACCTAAGAGCCTAGAGATCCAACAAGACGAAGCGCACGCCGCTCGCTGGAAAGAAAAAATTTTCGCTATTGTTAATGCGATTGAGAACGGGGCGCTTGACAAGCTGGTGCTGGCGCGGTCGGTAAAGGTCCACTCCCCGCAACTGTTTGATCCCGGGGCCGTCCTACGGAAGCTCCGCGTCGGCTACAGTCATTGCACGCTTTTCGCTTTTGCCAGCAGACAACGCTGCTTTGTGGGGGCGACGCCAGAACGGCTAGTCCGCTTAGAGGGAAGAACCGTCCGAACAGACTGTCTTGCCGGCTCGACGCGGCGGGGCGCGACTGACGACGAAGACCGGGCTGTCGGGGCAGCGCTGCTGGCGGACCGTAAAGAGCAGCGTGAGCATGCCTTGGTCATGGGCGTGCTGCGGAATGTACTTGAGCCCCTCTGCACGCGACTCAGCATTCCTGAGACCCCACGTTTACTGCGCCTACCCAACGTCCAACACCTACACACTCCTATGGAAGGCGAGCTAAAGGAAGTCAGTGACATCTTCGCCCTCGTCGCGGCATTACATCCTACGCCAGCAACAGGAGGGCTACCGAGGAAAACAGCTTGTTCCCTGCTCCGAACCTATGAAGATTTCGATCGCGGTTGGTATGCCGGCCCGGTAGGGTGGATCGATGGACAAGGCGGCGGCGAGTTTGTGGTGGCGATTCGGTCAGCGTTGCTTCGCGATCGTGAAGCCCGACTCTATGCCGGGTGTGGCATTGTGGCCGGGTCGGACCCGGAACGCGAGTATGCGGAATCCTGTCTTAAGCTGAGACCAATGTTATGGGCGCTGAACAGCACGCAAACCTGACCGCTGGTCAGCTCCTGCATCTGTTCGTTGGCTTTTTTGTTGACGAATTGGCTTGTGCAGGCGTCTCCCATGTCTGTCTCTGTCCGGGGTCACGCTCCACGCCGCTCGCGCTGCTTTTACGCAAACATCCAGCCATCACTGTCTGGACCCACCTTGATGAACGTTCGGCCGCCTATTTTGCTTTGGGGATGGCGAAGGCGCTGCAAGAACCGGTTGCCGTTGTCTCTACTTCAGGAACGGCGACGGTGAATTTTGCTCCCGCCGTCGTTGAGGCGTATTACGCAGGGGTTCCATTACTCGTGCTGACGGCCGATCGTCCGCCGGAACTCCGTCACATCGGCTCGCTCCAAACGATCGATCAGGTGCAGCTCTACGGATCTCACGTCAAATGGTTCGTGGAGATGCCGCTCCCAGATGCTTCAGAAGAGACGCTTCGCTATGCGCGCTCTATTGCCTGTCGGGCGGCGGCGACAGTGCGCGCCGACGGCGCTGGTCCGGTCCATATCAATTTTCCGTTTCGTGAACCCTTGATCCCGAGCAAGCAGCCACCGCCGTCGATAGATCGTGTCGTTCCTTCAGTTGCTATTGTCCACACGCCGCGACGACCGGATCGGGCTGAGCTGGTCGACCTAGCCGCCGAATTACGCGGAGTCAGACGCGGGCTCATCATTTGCGGACCGCAGGATGATAGGCAGTTTCCCACAGCGGTAGTGCGATTAGCGGAGGCGTTGGACTGGCCGTTACTAGCGGACCCGCTCTCGCAAGTGCGTTGCGGCGGTTATCACAGTCAGTGCATTATTGATAGCTACGACGCATTCCTGCGCACCGAGGAAATCGCTCGTCGTTTGGCGCCCGAACTTGTCCTCCGTTTTGGCGCTACGCCGGTTTCCAAACCGCTTCTACAGTACTTGCAGCGCTATGCCGCTTGCCGACAGATCCTGATTGACGAGGGCGACAGCTGGCATGATCCCGCTCTAACCGCTAGTGAAGTGCGTTACGCGCATCCACGACTCCTGTGCGAAACGCTGCTTAGAGCCCTGCCCGAGGCGCCTCAGCAGCCTTGTTCCCATACGTGGAAGGATCACTGGGTCATGATAGGAGAGCGGACCCGAGCAACACTGCAGACACGCCTTGAGCAGAGTGCAGACTTCTCTGAGCCGCGCGTCTTCGCTGAGCTGGTGGACCTTCTTCCGCCTGGCGCCACGCTGTTTGCCGGGAATAGCATGCCGGTGCGGGATCTCGATACCTTCTTCCCTGGAAGCCCTCGGGCTGTTCGTTTCCTGGCAAATCGGGGCGCGAGCGGGATCGACGGCGTGGTGTCAACCGCCTTAGGTGTGAGCGCGGCCAGTCCTGATCCCATATTTCTCACCATTGGTGACCTTTCCTTCTATCATGATCTCAATGGACTCTTAGCCGCAAAGCAGCATCAGCTACGCGCGACGATCATACTGCTTCACAACGACGGCGGCGGGATCTTTTCGTTTTTGCCGCAGGCGCAAGATCAAGAGCATTTCGAAGAGTTGTTCGGCACGCCTCACGGGCTCGACTTCCGTCCTGCCGCGGAGATGTACGGCCTTGACTACCAACGACCTGCGGATTGGGAAGAGTTCCGCACCGTAGTGCGACGTTCCCTGGATGCTCCAGGCGTGACTCTGATCGAAGTGCGGACCGAGCGCCGCGCTAACGTGGAACTGCATCGCAATCTTTGGGAGGCGGTGTCTCAATCCGTTGGGAAACTCCTGAACGACGGACGGTTGGCATGACGCGAATTGCCGTGCATGATGTCCACCTCAACGCGGTCGTGCGCCACGGTGGTCCTGCCTTGCTCCTGTTGCACGGTTTTACCGGCGGCAGCGCCACCTGGGCTCCTCACATCGAGGCCTGGCGTGAGTTCACTATTATTGCCGTCGACCTGCTCGGACATGGCCGTTCAGATTGCCCGGCTGATCCCGACCGCTATCGTATGGAGCGGTGTGTGGCGGATCTGCTAGCGCTGCTCGACCAGCTTGGCGTCCAACAAACGGCCGTACTGGGGTATTCCATGGGAGGCCGGGTCGCCCTCCACCTGGCGTTGCATGCGCCGGAACGGCTCTGGGCGCTTGTACTGGAAAGCGCCTCGCCCGGGATTATGGACGCTGCCGAACGGGAATCCCGTCGCCACACCGACGCCACCCAGGCGGAGATGATTGAACGGGACGGGATTGTCGCCTTTGTGGACCGCTGGCAAGCCCTGCCCTTGTTCGCTACGCAGGCGCGACTACCGGTCGCCGTTCGTGAAGCACTGAGACGTCAACGACTGGACAATAATCTGCAGGGATTGGCCAACAGCTTGCGAGGTCTGGGGGCGGGCATGCAGGAGCCTGTGCTGCAACGTCTTGGTCAAGTGCAGGTTCCGACATTGCTTCTCGTCGGCGCTCTAGACGACAAATATTGTGAATTGGCCCGCCAGATGGCGACGGTGCTGCCACACCAACAATTGGTGATCGCGCCGGAGAGCGGCCACGCCGTCCATTTGGAGCAACCTGCAGTCTTCGTTAACACTGTCCAAAGATTTCTTGATCTGTGTAAAAAAAATCAAATCGAGAAGAAGGAGAAGTGAGATGCCTGTAGCCTGGAAACAAGTGTGTCCATACCAGGACATTCTCTACGAAACCGCGGAAGGAATGGCAAAGATTACCATTAACCGTCCGCGAGTCAGAAACGCCTTTCGCCCGCAGACCCTATTCGAGCTACAAGACGCCTTTGCCCGCGCCCGTGAAGATCAGAGCGTTGGGGTCATCATTTTTACCGGAGCCGGCACGCAAGCCTTCTGCTCAGGAGGCGATCAGCGCGTGCGCGGAGAGGGCGGCTACGTCGGCGAAGACGGCGTGCCGCGTCTGAATGTACTGGAGCTGCAGCGTCAGATCCGCACCCTTCCCAAAGCAGTGATTGCTATGGTCGCGGGGTTCGCGATCGGCGGCGGCCACGTCCTGCACCTTGTCTGCGATTTGACTATCGCTGCTGAGAACGCCGTGTTTGGCCAGACCGGCCCAAAGGTTGGCAGCTTTGACGCTGGCTACGGCGCCACTCTGTTAGCGCGGATTGTCGGTCACAAGAAGGCGCGAGAAATATGGTTTCTCTGTCGCCAGTACTCGGCGCAGCAAGCCCTGGACATGGGACTCGTGAACGCTGTCGTACCCATAGAACGGTTGGAGGAAGAAACCGTGAAGTGGGCGCAGGAGATTCTGGAGAAGAGCCCCACAGCGATTCGTTTTCTCAAAGCTGCCTTCATGGCCGATACTGACGGGTTGGCCGGGCTCCAGCAATTGGCTGGAGACGCGACCTTGCTGTACTACCTGACGGATGAAGCAAAAGAAGGGCGCAACGCGTTCGTAGAGAAACGGAAACCAGACTTCTCTCGGTTTCCGAGATTTCCGTGATGGAAACGATACTCACTCCTACAGCGCCCACAGGGTGGCGGCTCTGGCTGATGGCGGCGCGGCCTGCCACCCTGCCGGCGTCGATTACGCCCGTATTGGTGGGGACCGCTGCTGGCGTCCATGACGGCGCTTTCGCTCTGTTGCCGTTTCTGAGCGCTTTGATCGCCGCGGTGCTCATTCAAGTTGGCGCCAACCTGGCGAATGATCTGTTTGACTTTGAAAAAGGCGCGGACACCGGCCAACGTCTGGGGCCGCCCCGAGTCACCCAAAGCGGGCTTGCCTCTCCGCGACAGGTGCGTGTTGCGATGCTCCTGACCTTTGGCGCCGCCGTGCTGATTGGTCTTTATTTAATCACCATTGGCGGCTGGCCCATTCTCGCGATCGGCGTGCTCTGCATTGCTGCAGGGGTCGCCTATACCGGCGGCCCCTGGCCGCTTGGTTATCATGGACTAGGCGATCTCTTTGTCTTTCTCTTCTTCGGCCTCGTCGCCGTGACAGGCAGCACCTATCTACAAACTGGCGCGTTCAGTGCTACCGCCTTCGACGCCGCCCTACCGGTAGGATGCACGGTCACGGCAATCCTCGTGGTCAATAACCTGCGAGACATTGAGACGGACCGGCGCGCCAACAAGAGAACCCTGGCCGTTCGCCTCGGCGCCCCGCTCACGCGCGCGCAGTACGCGCTTTTACTACTGCTTCCCTATCTATTGGTGACTGGTTTTGTAGTGCGCGGGGTTTTCCCGCGAGCGTGCTTACTGGTCTGGCTCACATTGCCGCTGGCAGCGTCCCTCCTACGGACAGTGGGGAGCGGAATTGGAGGTCGAGCACTCAACGCCGTGTTGAAAGGCACAGGGCAATTGCACCTGTTCTTTGGTATAGCGATGGCGGGAGGTCTCCTTCTGTGAGAGTGCGCGATCTCGACTGGACCGCGTTTCGACTTCCGTTTCGTGGAGAATTTGCGACGGCGCACGCGACCTTCTCCCACAGAGAAGGAGTTATCGTACAACTCACTACTGATGTCGGAATCATCGGGCTGGGAGAAGCGTCCCCGCTCCCGCGAGACGGTGAGAGAGTCCTGCCGGAGGTGCTGGCGATGCTTGTCAGCGCGAAGACAACGCTGCTGGGTAAACGAGTAGACGAGATTGAAACAAGTCTCAGATGGCCGGGATGGGACTGCTCCGTCACGGCGGCTGTGTGTTGTGCTTTAGACACGGCGGTCTGTGATGCGCTGGCGCAGGCGGCCGGGATTCCTGTAGCGGAGTTCTTGGCTCCGCACGCCAACCGCTCGGTGGTTGTGAACGCCACTATCGGCGCATCCTCGACCACTGCTGCCTGCAAAGCCGCACTGCAAGCGCAGGCGGCTGGTTTTGCTTGTGTCAAGCTCAAGGTGGGAATGACACGAGACATAGACGAGGAATATGAGCGGGTGGCGACCGTGCGCGCCGCTCTCGGACCACAGATAAAGCTGCGCCTCGACGCCAACGGCGCATGGAGCGTCGAACAGGCCATCCGCACGATTCAGGCATTGACGGTGTACGGCTTAGAATTCGTCGAACAACCGGTGCGTCCAGGCGACTTGGAGAGTATGAGGCGTGTTCGAGAAGCGGTGAACACGCCGATTGCCGCGGATGAAGACATTACCGACCTGGACGCTGCTCGTCGAGTCTTACGGCTTGGAGCCGCACAAATCCTCATCCTCAAGCCGATGGTAATTGGTGGGTTAAGACCGACCCGGCGGATTATTGAACTGGCGCAGGCGGCCGGCGCCGCGGTTGTTGTAACGACAACTTTAGATGCGGGGATTGGCGCGGCGGCGACCTTACACCTGGCGGCGACCTTGCCTCAGGGCAGTCCTGCCTGTGGACTAGCAACCGGCGACCTGCTTGCCAGTGATCTGCTTAGCCGTCCGCTGACGGTCAACAATGGCCGTATGCAGCTTCCTGCGGGACCAGGACTTGGCGTCGAGCTGGATGTGGCGAAACTGCAAGGCTACAGCAAATAGGTCACCAGACCCAACTGCAGACCTTTCCCTCGCCCCTTGGGGGAGAGGGCCAGGGTGAGGGGTATCTAACGGTCTCTTTCCTTTTCCTTCCCCTCATCCTAACCTTCTCCCCGGCGGGGAGGAGGGACCCAGCGGTGCAGCTTCAGTACTGATAATCTCGTTGTGACCTATGCACGTAGGTTGGCCCCCATGTTGGATCGACGGGGCGTGTACCAATCTCGTAGCGTTTGATTTAGCCGCCGGCTGGTCAGATACGAGCACTGCGCCGCCGACGGGACCACCGATGCACGGGCCACATATCTTGGTCCTCTCCCCAACCGATCTCACCGTTCACGTCCCAGCGAATAAGACTGTTGATGTCGATAAAGGTGTGACGATTGATAATAATGCGACTCACCGGCTCGCCGACGGCGATGAGTTCACGTCCATCAGCGTCCTTGGCTCGGAGTTCAATACGCGTGATCCATCCTTGCGCACCATCACGCTCTACCTTTCGCTCCCCTTCGAGCAGCCGCACCGTGCGTCCGTCGCGTCGCAGAAAACCATAAGCGACAGGATTGCGCTCAGCTTCGATGTTCGTCACCGCGAGAAATCCATGGGCAGCGCTCGCGACCCCAGTCACGTACGCGGCTTGTCGCGGGCGATCTTCTGGACGCCGCCCCCAGGTACGATCGCGCACCGACAGACAATCGATATTGATAGCTTCACCATGCAGCACAAGTTCTCCAGTCACTCGCCCGATCTGATCGAAATGATGGGCGTGACCGAAAGTCGAGCCCGGACTCGTTAAAGGCTCCGGCGGCATCACGCCGTCGAAACGCAGCGACGCTTGTAACCGCTCACCATCATTGTATTCGAGCGCATAGGACATGCAGGGTTTGAGCACGCGTATTGAGACGCCGGTCGGCAAGGTAATGTCGTTAAGGTCTTGATCACGCGGAAGCTGCAGGGCGGAGTAATTGGCCGAATAGAGCACCTCCCAAGGTAAGTGCGCCGAGTCGTCCCAGATCCACGCGCCTCCGGCCACTGTGCCAATGTTGGGCCGCGCCATCGTGTAGAACCAGCCTCCCAAGCGGCGTTCCGGGCAGCAAAATGAAAACCATGCGGTCTCAGTCTCCCACCAATCGCTGCCCATCTCTGCAAAATGGAAGCGGTCGTCGCGTTCTGTGAATACTCGTTGCTCACTCATTGGGCGTCTCCTGTAAATCTGCTGGGCTTCGCATCCTCTTGTGGCGAGAATTTGCTTCCTTGACCACAAGTCTTTCGAAATATATGTCCTAAGGACAATTTGTGGAAGAGTCCTCTAACGCGGAGTTGAGCCGCTTCAACTCCGCTGAGGCGGACTCCTAGCGTAACCAGGAAGGAAGTGACATGAAATTCGACACCGTGATTGCTGCTACTAACTTTGCAAGCGTTCGTGACTTCGCTCGCTGGGCGGAAGAGATCGGTCATGATGGCCTGTGGTCTATCGAGACCGCCCATGATCCGTTCATGCAGCTCGCGATCGCCGCCGCTGACACTACACGGGTCAACTTGGGGACTGCTATTGCCGTTGCCTTTCCGCGTAACCCTACCATGCTGGCCCACACATGTTGGGATCTGCAAGCGAATTCCAAAGGGCGCTTCATTCTTGGTCTTGGGACGCAAGTGAAAGGCCACAACGAACGACGCTTCGGCGTTCCCTTTGTCTCGCCAGTCAAGAAACTACGTGAGATGATTCTGGCAATGCGTGCGGTGTGGGACTGCTGGCAAAATGGCGCGCCGCTGCGTTTCGAAGGAGAGTTTTACCGCTTGACGATGATGACGCCGTTCTTCAGTCCGCCGAAGATCGATCATCCCAAAATTCCCATCTATGTGGCCGGCGTCAACCGATTGATCGCCGAGATGGTCGGCGAAATATGCGATGGATTTCATGTGCATCCGCTGAACTCGCCGCGTTTCCTCCGTGAATCGTTGCTCCCAGCGCTCGAAACCGGGGCGCGGCGGGCGGGCCGCTCGCGGAAAGACTTGACACTGTCAACTCAAGCCTTAGTAGCAACCGGCGACAGCACCCAAGCCATTGCCGCGCAACGCGAAGACATTCGGCGACAGATTGGGTTTTATGCGTCGACCCGTACGTATGCGCCGGTCTTGGAAACCCACGGCTGGGGAGAGGTAAGTGGCAAGCTGAACGCAAAAGCGGCGGCTGGCGACTGGGCGGGAATGGCGCGTGAGATCACGGACGAAATGCTCGACGAATTCTGCCTCAGCGGCCCAATTGACGAGATCGGGAAGAAGCTGCGTGCTCGGTACGATGGCCTCTTGGATCGCGTGAGTTTGTACTTGCCGTTTCGCCCGGGAGAAAATGACGCTGGGTTGAAGCGAATTATTGCGGACCTCCGCGCCTAATTGCGAGCACTATGAAGGAGGCGTTCCCAGGCAGAGCCTGGGAACGAGATTGTTAACTTTTGCTTGACGATCTATCAGGCCGCATATTCCCTCGATTATGAAGAGGCGGCCAGAGCTATGTCGTGAAAAACTGAAGCTGAGCGGTCTGCGAAAAAACTCCGGTCAGCCAGTGCTCTCTTAACCAGCAGGAAAGCAACCCCTGTCACCACACACAACGCTCCGGCGGCCCAGAAGGCCAGTCGATAGTCGCCGACTGAGGTTCGGATCGTCCCAGCTCCAAGAGCGGCAAGAGAAGCGCCCAACTGATGGGCCGCTCCAACCCAACCGAAGATCACTCCGGTGTTTTCGCGTCCAAAGACATCCGCGGTGAGCCGCACCGTAGGAGGAATGGTGGCGATCCAGTCTAATCCGTAGAAAACAGCAAACCAATTCAGATTTTCTGTTCCATGCGCAAGCGTATAAGGAAGGTATAGAAGGGACAGCCCTCTGAGACTGTAGTAGGCGAACAGCAGATGACGGCTGGAGAACCGGTCCGTAAGCCATCCTGACGCCGTTGTGCCGACGATATCGAAAATACCCATGAGGGCCAGTAATCCTGCGGCTCGCACTTCAGGAATACCAAAGTCATGACAGGCGGGAATCAAATGGGTTCCGATCAGTCCGTTCGTTCTTGCCCACACGACGAAAAAACTTCCTGCCAGCCCCC
>CAZUFQ010000121.1:0-11482 GCA_964618735.1 uncultured Enterobacteriaceae bacterium | reverse complement strand
TCTAAGGGCAGGGAGCTATAAAACTCCCAATCCGCGAGATCTATGCCGTTAACCTTCTTGTCGAGATTGCCGTCACCAGGGCACGCAGTCTCAGAGTTTAGGATCGTCTGTAGATCAGCGTACAGTGCATTGAAGTTCGCTAACTGCTTAGGAGTGAGCCCCTGTGGGGGAAGATCTGGCGACGTCAGCAGATTGTTTTTCTTGGCGAAGGTTCCGTCCGTCGGTCGGTCAATCAGCGGGTCAGGAAACTTCTCATTGATCTCGTAGAACTCAGTCACAGTCTTATCGGGGCTAGGCGGGATCGTACAATTAGGATCTTCATGCTGCACGAGCTTGAAATGGTCATTACGGATAGCCAGCGCTGACGTGGCCAAGAGTTTGACGCCGTCCGGGTAATATCCTCCATTCTGGACGTCGCAACAACTTTGCAACCCATCGGGGCCGGCAGCGCCATCAGGGCCATACCACGTCCCGCCTTCGAAGTCGCACAAAGCCTTCGAGGTGAAGATTTGGAAGCAGGTTGGGGGATCGGTAACTGTGACAACACAAGGTGGAGGCTGTACGAGATTAGGGGTGAGCGACTGCCCGGTCTGAGTGAAGTTTGTTGTTCGCAAGCTTTTCTGCGCGGGGTTGTTCAGATAGGGCAATATGGAGACGGAGTCGAGGATGTGAGATTTCGGGATCGCCCTCTGCACATCGATATGAGCAATCTCGCCAAAGAGTGCGTACAGATCGGCGACATTAACCATCGCCGTCACCTCGCGGCCCGGGCCCTTGACGAGTGGACCGGACACAATGAGTGGCACCCATACGCCGGTTTGGTAAGCTGTCCCCTTGGAATGATTGGGATCGAATGGAGCCTTTACGCCGGGGGCGTAGGTCCCGTTGTCGCCGATGATAACGACCATCGTGTTAGTATCTTCCGGGCGATAGTCGAGTTCACCGTTCGCTTTGCGGGTAGCGAGGCCCAGTTCAACCAGCAGGCGGCCGAGCTCTGCATCCAGCGATTCGATCATCTGGTTGCTCAGGACTCGGAACTGGCCTGTGGCAGTGCCCGTTGCATTATTGCCGTAGTCGAAGTCGCTGGTATCGAGCGAGGCCGACGGCAACAGCGCCGTGGGGGGCTGCTGGTAGGGCGCGTGGGCCGAGGAGAAGCTTACGGTGGCCATCCAGGGAGTCTTCGGCTTGCGTTGTTTGATCCAATCGCGGGCGGCGTTCACTTCCAGAGTCGTGCGGTAGCCGCGGGCCCGTGGATCCGTCGGCTCGACCTCCTCGACCGTACCGTCTTCATGGTTAATGACTACCGGCGAGACATAATAGGCGTTTAGGGTTTGGAACTTCAGATTGCTGGGAGGAGAGGCCTGGCAGCTCGCATTCGACGCGAAGAGACCACCATCCTCCATACAGGTGCGACCCGGCGTGAGGCCAGTGAGCGCATCCGTGCAGGGACGGCCATCAGCGAAATAACAAGCCCCTTGGGTGGCGTCGTTGACAAACCCGCACCCGTACGGACCTTTTCCGGTCGTTTGGTCGATTGCTCCGACGCCGCCCGCGGTCGTGTCGATCGGGTGTGGGGCTCCCTCGATAAACCCATAGAAATAATCCCACCCCAGGGCATGCGGACCCCCGTTGCCAAACGGGTTGTTATCGGGTCCAGCCAGGTGGAACTTACCGAACATGGCGCTGTCATAGCCTCGTTTGCTCTTGAGCAGTTTGGGCGTGGTGACTTCGTCCGGCGATACCTGGGAGTTCGCTAACACGGCGTCGGTGATCACATTAAAAATATTCGTGCGGAGCGGATACCGTCCCTCGAAGAACATGGCGCGGCTAGGCGTACACTCGGGCATAGACCAGGTATTTCTGAATCGCACCCCAGCTTGGGCGATGGCGTTGATGTTCGGGGTGCGCGGCGGGGTGCCCCCGCCGTATCCGAAGGTTAGCATTTGATCGATGCCGACATCGTCCATGATGAAAAATAAAATATTGGGCGTTTTGGGCGGTTTCGGGGGTGGAGCCGCCAGGAGAGTCCCAAGCAATGGATATAAGAGAAAAGTACAAGCGAGACTGACGGCGAGCAGCCGTCGCCTATGAGGTGACAGTGTGAAGAAGATCATGGATGGCGCCTCCTTATAAGTATCCTGGTTATGGGTAAAGGTAAGGTGCGCTCCCAACACTGATAACTTCAGTGCACGGGAGCGTCCTACGACTACTTCTGCTTCAAACAATTCGTTCCTAAGTATTGCTTGATGAGCGCCTTATCCGTAGCGTCGGTTTTGCCGTCGAAATTTAAGTCATACCAGCTCGATTGCCCCTCACTGAGAGTTTGGAAAAACTTCCACGCCACTAGATCTTTGCCATTGACCTTCTTATCGAGGTTGCCGTCTCCAGGACATGCGATCTCGGAATTCTGGAGCGCCTGCAAGTCGGCATACAGGGAGTTGAAGTTGGCTAACTGCTCAGGGTTGAGCCCCTGCGGCGGCAAAGTGGGCGCGGTGAGCAGATTGTTGGCGAACTGCCCATCGGGGCGGTCGATTTTAGGAAGCGGAACGGATTCGTTGATTTCGTAAAACTCTGTAACCGTGTCATCCTTGCCAGTCGTGCAATTGGGCTTCTCATTCTGTACCAGCTTAAAGCGGTCATTCCGTATAGCCAATGCAGAATCGGGCAGGATAGCGTAGTCTTGCTTGGTCGCATTATTGACGTCACAACAGGACTTGAGCCCATCAGGAAAATCCTGGTTACCGGGACCGTACCATGTTCCCCCTTCGAATTCGCACAGCTGTTGTTGCGGGAAAATCTGGACGCAGGTGTCTAGACTCGTGAGGACGCACGGGAAGGGCCGTTGGCCGTTGGCGGTGATATTGATCCCGGTCTGGGTGAAATTCGTCGTCCGCAAGCTTTTCTGTGTGGGGTTAGTCAAATACGGCAACATAGAGACGGCGTCGAGGGTGTGGGACTTTGGCGCCACTTTGTTGACATCTATACCCGCCACCTCGCCAAACAAGGCAAAGAGATCGGCGACGTTGATCATCGCCGTCACCTCGCGACCTGGTGCGTTCACCATGGGACCGGCTGCGATGAGTGGGACCCAGACGCCGGTCTGATACGGCGTTCCTTTAGCGTGATTCAGATCGAAAGGAGCTTTTACGCCTGGACCATAGGTGCCGTTATCGCCAACGATGACGACCAGCGTGTTCGTCGCCTCTGGGTGATAATCCAACGCGCCATCCGCCTTGCGCGTGGCGAGTCCCGTTTCTACCATGACGCGCCCCAACTCTCTGTCCAGCGATTCAAGCATTTGGTTGCTTAACACCCGTAGCTGGGCCTCGGCCGCACAGTTGAAGCTATTGGTACCGACCGAGGCGGTTGGCAAGAGCGCGGTAGGGGGCTGTTGGTATGGGGTATGGATCGAGGAGTAGCTCACTGTCGCCATCCACGGCTTTTTTGAATTATGTTGTTTGATCCACTGGATCGCCAAGTCGCTTTCGACAATCGAGCGATAGGTGCGCGCCTTTCGGTCTGTGAAAGGGACGTCCTCGGATGACCCGTCCCCATGATTGATGACCAGTTGGCTCACGTAGTAGGCGTTCTGAGTCTTGAAATTCACGTTGCTGGGCGTCGATGCCTGACAACCCTGATTCGGGACGAAAATGCCTCCCTGGTTTAAACAGGCTCGGCCAGGGGTGGACTGCGCAGGGCTGCGGGAGAGTTCTGTGCAGGTGCGACCGTCGGCGAAATAGCAGGCGCCCTGGTCGGCCCCATATTGGGGATTATCTGTGGTATTCGGAACAAACCCGCAACCATAGGGGCCTGAGTTGCAGAGCCCGCCGTCCTGGCACTCGTTGCCGTTCGGACAGGACGCGCCTGGATTGGAGCCTCCTACGCAGATAGGTGAACCCGCACCGACGCCCCCTGCTGTTGTGTCGACCGGGTGAGGGGCGCCGTCCAGATATCCCTCGAAGAAATCCCAGCCCAGGGCATGCACGACATCGTTGCCAAACGGATTATTATCTGATCCCGACAGGTGGAACTTGCCAAACAGGGCGCTGTCATACCCTTTTTTCTTGAGAACCTGCGGTGTGGTGGTCTCAAAGGGCGAGACTTGGGAATTAGCTAAGTCCAAGGCGAGAATCGCATTGAACACGTTGGTGCGTAACGGGTAGCGCCCTTCGAAGAACATGGCGCGGCTGGGCGAGCACTCAGGCATGGACCAGGTGTTTCTGAACCGTACCCCAGCTTGGGCGATGGCGTCGATGTTGGGAGTGCGCGGCTGCGCCGGCGGCAGTCCCCCATAGCCGAAGGTTTGCATTTGATCGATGCCGACATCATCCATAATGAAAAATAAGATATTGGGAGTCTTAGGTGGTTTCGGGTGCGGGGCCGCCAGGAGAGTCCCGAGCCCCGGGTTCAGCAGGAAAGTGAGAGCGACGCTTGCTGCCAGTCGCCGTCGTCCGCGCTTTGCTTGTGTCAAAATGCTCATGTATTTTCCTCCTCCTGTTTTATGGCAATGAATGATGGATATGCTGTCCTCAGAGGCTCTGAGGCAGCTTTGCAATCGCATGATTATGGGACTGCGACGCCCGCGGCGGCGAAGCAGGCCTGCCATCCCTGTGAGATGAAGCGCGCCGTGTCGCAGTACACCGCCGTCGGATAGTATGCGCCCATCACTTTTTGTGCGCACTGGCCTGCGTCCGCAATGTCCTGGTAGGTAACGGTCGCCCCTTGCTCATTATCAAAAGTGCATCCCGCAGCGTCCGCCTCCTGGACAGATTTATGGAAGCTGGAGGCTGGCAGCATGTTGCGGAAGATCAGGATATTGCGGACATCCGTTGGCCCCCATGGCAACCAGGTTGCATCGGGCGGTAACCATGATGGAGACTGCGCGTCAGCGGAGAGGACATACGTGTAGAAGCCTTGGCTGTCGAGCTTCGTGGCCCAATCTGCCTGACATTGAACCACGGGGTAGGGTATCTGCTGCTCATTGCTGCACATCGACCAGTAGCGCAACGCGACCTTCTGAAATTGCCCCGGAGGCTGCCAGACCGGCGCGCCATTGTAGGTGTCCGGCATCGGCGCACCCTTGCCTCTAACTACGACGATCCGGTTTTGTTGAAAGCAGAGAGCCGGTGCGGCAATGTACTTGTTGGCCGGGTTGGGGAAGTAGCCGCCCGTGCTGAGGGGGATGGCGAACGCTACCTGATCCGGTGCACAGGTGACGTCTCCCGAACTGGCCCCTCCATCGTCTCCCTCAGTCACTTTCGTTGCGAGGAAGTCGGCGGCATCCGTGAAGCCGTTGTTGCTCAGCGACGTAATGACATTATTCACGGCAGTTGAAAAGTCGCCGAACGAACACGGCGACAGGGGATGCAGACTACCGTCCTGAGCAACGAGCGTGACTGCCGGGAGGTCGACCCCGCCTTGTGCATCCTTTCCTTTATCGGGCACGTAGATGCGGTAGATGACCCAGCCAAGAGTGGAATCCGCCATGCCAAGGTGGTTGCCGCCTTTCGCCGCCTTCCCGCTTCGACTGATTGAGATGGTGTACGTATTCCCGAAAGTATGCCCCTGTCCATCTCCTTCGTCAGCCTTCCCTGGTTTGAAGGGATTCTTGCTATGGAGGTCAGGCTTGATAGCGTAGTCCACAATGCTGTCAGCCACCGACGCCAGGGCGTCGTAGGTAATGAAAGAGATAAACCGGGCTTCGGGGTAGGTGCCCGTGATAATCAGCTCTTTCCAACGGCTGGAGTCAAAAGGCATCGTCCAGTACGTGGCGTTCGTATCGGGATAGGCTACATTGGTCAATCCGTTTCCATCAGTTTTCAACGGCCAGCTACAGGCTGGCAACTCTTCCGCCATGACGGTGTTGGAGACCAGCACGGCGACAAAGAGTACGAGCCCCAATAGGAACCCGACTGTGAAGCGACTCGCCTCGGCCGCGCCAGATGAAGATTGTCTTGATCTTCCAACAAGATCACAAATAGTCGGACTGTACCCCCGCTGCATAACGCTCTTCCCCCTTGTTTGAAATTAAGTGTGTCGACTTAGCGCTTCTCAAAGGACGCTGCAGCCAGGTGCTGGCTGGTTGCGTCTGTAGCTGCCGTCTTTGCCGCCATCTCCGGCGTCATGACACAGCGGAAGCCAACGTGCGGCAGACTGGTGTCCGGGCTCGCCTTCATCCGTGCGCTGGGTCGGTAACTGGCGCAGTAATGCTCGTCGCACAAATAGGATCCGCCCCGCTGCACCCGCTTGGGCACCGTCGGTTCGCGCGGATCATAACTGCTCTCTGGTCCCTGCGGATCGACCGTAAGCGCGGCTGTAATTTGTTGTGTGTACGTATCGGGGCGATACCAATCGTGCGTCCACTCCCATACGTTGCCTGCCATGTCGTACAGGCCATAGCCGTTGGGCGCGAACGTGCGCACGGGACTCGTGGTCAGATAGCCATCGGCCCCAGTGTTGTGGCGGGGAAACTCCCCTTGCCAGATGTTGGCTCGCGGTTTGCCGACATATGGACTCTCGTCGCCCCACGAGTAGGTTTGGCCTTCAAAGCCGCCGCGGGCGGCATACTCCCATTCGGCTTCGGTGGGCAGTCGTTTGCCGGCCCATTGCGCGTAGGCTTGGGCGTCAAACCAGGAGATCTGCACGACGGGATGATCATCCTTGCCGACGATGGAACTGCCGGGTCCATCAGGCTGACGCCAGTTCACGGATTTGCGCCACTCCCACCACGACTGGCCTGGAGCGGAGGGAAAAGCAAAGACGATAGAGCCAGGCACGAGCATGTCGGCGGCTGGCGGCGGCGTTCCGGGCGGGAGTTGGGCCATGATCTCGTGGAGGTCAGGGGCTTTTTCTGCCGTCGTGACATACCCGGTGGCCTCGACAAACGCACGGAACTGTTTGTTAGTCACTTCGGCAGTGTCCATCCAAAAACCCTCAACACGCACGCGATGTTCAGGCTTTTCGTCGGCGCGGGCAATCTCCAAGGTGCTGCCCATGGTGAACTCCCCGCCGGGAATCCACGCCATCCCCGGCGGAGCTGGCTGCGGAGTGTCTGGACCCTTGGAGACAGGGCCGTCTGCGAGCACGAGACTACAGAGCAAGAAGCCTGACAGAAGACTGGGGATACCACACGTGAGAATTATGGAGCGAAGATTCATAATGCACTCCGTTCTTTTCTTTACTTTGTTTGTTTACAAAAGCTAACTAGCGATGTTGTCTATAATGAGCCATCTTAAATTTCTTGTTCTGTTGTGGGCGGCGGCGATGAGTCTAGCTTCGCCAACTCCTGTGTGATGAAGTGTTGCAATTCCTCCCAGGAAGAGAAGCGGGTGCGGCGCCCTGAGGTCAAATGTTCGACGCGCCCAGCGATGGCGGCGGTGTGACCGGCAGATACTCCTTCAAACTGCACCACGAAAGCGCGGTTTGCAGGTAATGTGACCTCTTGTAATAAGGGCGGAGTTTGGCTATCCATCGTGTCGACTTCCCCCGTAACGTGTGAGCTGTCTCGTGCGAGGAGGAAGATACAAACTTGAACGCTTGGCAGGAAGCGACAAACGCTTAGTTTTCGCTTAGGATCGCTTGGTTTTCGCTTAGGATTGCTTAGTTTTCTGCTTGGGCCTGTGAAAAGAGGAGAACTCGATGCGCCAGCGCCCCTCCAGTGCGGAACGTACGCCAATGCGGGCAGGAGTGCACTTTGGTCCTTTTCGCTTGACTGATGACCCCCTCCAACTCTGGCGGGGGCGGAAGATTGTGCCGTTACAGCGCCGCCCCTTATCGGTGTTGCGCTACTTTGTGGAGCACCCGCAGACCGTGATCAGCAGCGACACTTTGCGTCAGGCCATCTGGGGCGGCACAGTGGTCAGCACAACGGCTCTCCAAGTCTGCATACGTGAGGTGCGTAAAGCCCTGGGCGACGAGACCAACACGCCGCGCTACATCGAGACCGTAGGTCGAGAAGGCTATCGGTTCATTGCTCCGCTCGCCGCCACTCCTTCGCCCGTTTCTGGTTCTAAGTTTCCGGTTTCTGATCTGAACATTGCGCAACAAGAAACAAGAAACGAGAAACCAGAAACTCCTCTTGTAGGTCGAGAAGCTGAACTCGCCCAACTGCACACTTTGTTAGAGAAGGCTCTGCACGGCGAACGGCAGTTGGCGTTTATCACCGGTGAAGCGGGTATTGGCAAGACAACGCTGGTGGACACATTTCTCTCGGGGATTAGGGATTGGGGGTTATGGATTGGCCGTGGGCAGTGTCTGGAGCACTACGGCGAGGGAGAAGCGTACTTGCCGGTGCTGGAAGCGATAACCCAGTTGTGTCGAGGACCCGAGGGCGCCGAATGTCTGTCAGCGTTACAGCGGTATGCGCCAACCTGGGTGCTGCATTTGCCTGGCGTCATTGACCAAGCCGAGCACGCACTCCTGCAACAACGAGGCGCGGGCGCTTTACAAGGGCAAATGCTGCGAGAGATGGCGGAGGCGCTTGAATCGATGAGCGCCGCGCGAGGCGTAGTGCTGGTGCTGGAAGACTTGCATGTAAGTGATCCCTCCACTGTGGAGCTGCTGGCGTACCTGGCGCAGCGGCGTGCGCCGGCGCAGTTGTTCCTCGTTGGTACGTATCGGCCTGTGGAAGTGGTGGTGAATGATCATCCGCTGCGAGGGCGTGTCCAGGAATTTCTGGCGCGTGGACTAGGCAATCGCTTGACTCTAGAGTTGTTTACCGAAGTAGAAGTAGATGCTTATCTGCGGCGGCGGTTGTCCGCCGCCGCGTTGCCGGCGACCTTGGCGCAGCAAATCGGACAACGAACTGACGGTAATCCCTTGTTCGTGGTTAACACAGTGGAATATCTTCTCCAGCGGGAACTGCTTGCTGCTCACGCTGGCCAGTGGCGGCTCACGAGAGCGCTGAGCGCGCATGAGATTCCCGAAACGTTACAATATTTAATTGGGAAACAACTTGATGATCTGCCCCTCGAGCAGCAACGCATGCTTGAAGTGGCCAGTATCGTCGGCTCCGTGTTTACAACCGCCAGTGTGGCGGCGGGGATGCAGACGTCGGTCGAATCGGTCGAAGAAATCTGCGAAGGATTGGCGCAGCGGGGGCAGTTCATTGTGGACCGAGGGCTGATGCAATGGCCGGATGGCGCGGTGAGTGGGCAATATGGGTTTCGCCATGCCCTCTATCCGGAGGTGTTGTCTCAGCGGCTCGGACCGGGACGCCGGGCGCGCATGCATCGCGTCATTGGTGAGCGAGAGGAGCAGGCGTACGGTGAACGGGTGAATGAAGTTGCGGCGGAGCTAGCGCAGCATTTTGTCCAAGGTCAGGATACGCCTCGCGCGATCCGCTACTTGCTGGCGGCTGGTCATAACGGGATGCAGAGGGCGGCCTGTGTCGAAGCGTTCAGTCTTTTCTCCCAGGCGCTCTCGCTCTTGGAGAAGCAAGCAGAAACGCCCGAACGAAGAGTGCAAGAACTCGAAATACGACTCGGACTTACTACCGCGTTAATGCTAACCAAGGGGTTCGCGACGCCGGAAGTGGAACAGGCCCTCATTCGCGCTCAAACTCTGTGTCAGCAGGTTGGGGAAACGCCGGAACTCTGTGTGGTTTTGACCGGATTCTGGGGAGTGTTTTTTGTCCGTGGTGAAATGCGAGTCGCACGGCAATGGGCGGAGCGAGCGCTGCAGGCGTCGCAAGGGGAAGCTGATCCCGCGTGGCGCGGCGTGGCGCAGGCGAATATGCAGGTCACTTTATACCATCAAGGAGAATTAACGACCGCGTGTCTCTATGGGGAGCAAGCCTTGACCTCCTTTGCGAATGCTCCAACTATCCCAGTGCTGTTTAATCATGTCGCCGATCCTTGGGTGCGTTCTCAGGGCTATGGGGCCGTCATCCTCCATGCTTTAGGTTATCTTGATCAGGCCTTACGACAGATTCATGTGGTGCTGGCGCAGATGCGAGAGCGGCAGCAAGCACAGATTCTCATATCCGTCTTATTGTTTGCAGCGAATGTCCATGCGGGGTGTCGAGAGTGGGGGGAAGTACAAAAGTTCGCCGCTGAACTCATTGAGCTAGCTCTGGCTCATAGCTTGTCGTTTTGGTGGGCGATGGGGACGTGTATTCATGGAGTCGCGCTGACTCAGCAGGATCAACTTACGGAAGGCATTGATGAGATTACACGAGGCGTAGCGTTTTACCGGGCAACGGGAGCGAGCTCGGGAATGCCGCGGTTTCTGGGTTGGCTGGCTGAAGCCTATGGGCGGGCAGGGCGGATTGATGAAGGATTGGCGCTGATCGCGGAGGCGTTCGCACTGATCGAGCGGGATGGTGAGCAGCTGTGGGAGGGGGAGCTGTATCGACGGAAAGGGGAGCTGACGCTACAAAAAGCGTTCAACGTTCAAGGTTCCAAGTTCCAAGACCCTAACGCCCAACTCCTAGCACCCAGCACCCAAGTAAATGTAGAAGCCGAAGCGTACTTTCTCAAAGCCATTGCCATTACGCAGCAGCAACAGGCGAAGTTGTTTGAACTACGGGCGACTACAAGCCTTGCTCGACTGTGGCGGCAGCAGGGTAAAATAAAAGAAGCTCACCAAATGTTAGCCAAGTGTTACGGTTGGTTTACGGAAGGCTTTGGGACCGCAGATTTACGGGAAGCCAAGGCATTGCTGGATGAATTAGTGTAAGGAGTTTTCCTCTTCGTGAAGCGACTCTCGGCTACACGCTCACAAAAGCACCTTTGTCGCACTTACAGCGAGAAGAGCAGCAGCCAAGCCGCGAAAAGCGGGGTTAGCAGCAACAGATTGGTTCCTAGGAACGTCGCCACACTGAGAAGCGACCATCCAGCAAACGTTACATAATCAACCAGTGTCGCTGGACCAGGCTCGGCGTCGAGTCGCAGTCGACGGCGCAGTTCGCCAACCGTAGGAGTCAACAATGTCTCACCGAATTCTTCACGGTATAAATTCCCCGTTTGTCGTCCACGCCGGAAGGCGCGAAAGATGGCCTTGGGATTGATGGCCAAACCAACTGTCATTGCCTGAAGATTCAACAGCCAGGCGGCGTAGTGTCGCGCGCAACCGGAGGCGATCTCCCACGCGCCGATCTCCGCTTCTCCTGTCCAGTCAGTGTCGTAGGCGGTCAACACATGATGGAGATCGTGAAAACGTACGGCCGCTACACGCGCTGACGTATTGGGAAACGCTAAGGGAATGGGACCGGCTTTTAATTTGACCCACCGTGCGGTATAGCCGCCGTCCCCGAAATTGTTGGCGACAAAATAGCGCGCCCGCGCTTCACGAATGGTGAGATCGTTGTTATAGGTCGCCATCTTAAGCCCTTTATCCGAGCGATGTTAACGCGGGCGGCAATGATGAAACCGGACGCCCGGCGCCGTTGTTGCCGCTCAGTTTTTGTTGCAGCCACCACCAGACCACACGCGCTGTGATATGTGGCGCGAATAAGGCTACAGGCATTTTTAACAAATTTAAA
>CAZUFQ010000120.1:744-11583 GCA_964618735.1 uncultured Enterobacteriaceae bacterium | reverse complement strand
ACGTAAATCTTGATCGAGAACTTCTTTACGGAAATCCTCAACCATGAGATCGGCAAATCCGTCAGACGGGTCAGGGGTAAAACGCAGTACGCATACAAAACTTGATTCGCTGGGTAAGAACTCGACAGAGCACCGATCGACGAATCGATATGCAGCCTTCTTGAGGGAATCAAGAGAGGCGACGCTTTTATCAAATGTCACCTCTTTACTTATACGCACTCAATACCCCGAGGTATGGGACCTATGTGATCCATGCGAGGCGTGTGAGGCGTGGGACTCATGCGATCCATGCTGAGCCAGAATTTCCCGCTGCTCGTTTCTGGCAAGAAGCAATGCATGTAATTCACCGCCTGTCGCAAAAATCACCCGGCTGACTCCTTCTTGGGGCAGCGTAGCAGGTATTGATGCAGGCTGGTTCGGCTGTGCATTCGTGGATGAAATTAGCGTGGGATCGACAGTGGCTTGAGCGTTTCTAGTAGTCAAGCCAGCAAGAGCAACGCTCACTGGAATCAGGAATTTTTTAAGGTTTGCCAAGACGCGTTCTCCTTCCTAAAATCGCCCTATAATACGTATAACAGTTGGAACAACTGACTGTCAAACTGTATTGTCTGAGGCACAAGGCATTTCCTCTTTCCAAACAGTTTAGTGGTATCTTTTCCGTATAGAGCTAGGTCCACGCATGAATGCCCTTTAGTAGAAATTGTCCCGCCTGCGGCGACGAAACCGGCTAACAAAATCTCCATAAGAAGAGCCAACCCAAGAGCATGGCAGAATCCCCGAGGAGGTGTGTTGCCACGAAGCTATACAAGGAGAAACCTAAGAGAAACTCATTATTAATCCACCATTTACAATTTCTTGTCTAAACTATTGAATCTGAGCCTTTTCTTGCGAAGGAATCTGTTTTTCATCTCTCCCAGGGCTAATAAGCAAAAAAATAATGAATTTATTATTTTCCCTCAGAGATTCTCCGTCTACCTCTCTTCAGGAGCATCAACAGCTGTTGCAGGCTTGTGATGTGCTTCCTGCACTCCTACCTGAGGTGCAGAGTCCTGCATCTTGGTGTGTTGATCGTTCTCCTCTTCCCGTTCGCGGAGTGTGAGTCCTTCGGCAAGGAACCGCAGCAATGCCTTTAACGCTTCCTCACTATGTGTGACGCATGTATAGACGGCCCGCAGCAGCGACTCTTCTTCGGATCGCACGGACGATGAGCGTTTTCGACGCTTCTTTTGTACTGCTCCCCTAGCCATGCTCTTGTCGGGATGAACCGTATGCCTCTCATCCTTTTGACGGGAAGGATGTCCATCTTGTGAAGAACTTTTCTGCATACGAGGTGCGCTTCCTCAGCAACAAAGAGCATCTCTACTGTATGACAAGAAGCCCGACAGTTATCGCAAGAGTGGATTTCGCAGAGAAAGCCCGCAGTGGTCACATGAAAGAAATCCGGGAATCTCGTTACAGTTTGGACATCGCGCGAAATACCATCCCGCGAGCGTGAACCGACACGAGGGACAGCGAAAAATCCCGACTGTGGCGATGTCATGATGACACCCAGGGCACGAGATACGCTGCCAGAAACATTTTCGCAGACCAAACAGGTACGAGAGCCCTCGCCAGATCTTGCTCAACAACCAAAACGTGAGAAAGAAAATGACGACCTGAATCGTAATCAAGAAAGATTCCCCAACAGGAGAAGAGCGCCTCCGACGCCACGAGGCGCTAGGATCAACAGACTCGATCGTTGATTGTCATTTCTTCTTTCGTTTGGAACTCTTCGGGCTTGTCAACCCTAAGAAAACCCCAGCAACGTGAAGCGCAGCGGCACCAAAGCCCTTCGCTTCTTTCACAGCAAGTTTCCCAAATTCTTTGGCTTCACCTTTGAAGGTCCGTTTGAACGGTTCTTGTTTCTTCGCCATATACACCTCCGTATAAAGATTGCTATTCTTCCGTCGCTATCAACGCCTTACTCCTTGCCTTTGCCTAATTGCGCTTTCAGTTTCTTGAGGAGCCCTGTGCGACCCTGAGGAACCAAAGAAGGCTGAAGCGCCTCTTTCCCGATTCCCCAGTGATTACGGCGATCCTCGATGACTCGTTGTGCTTCTTCTTTTTCCACGCCTATACGTTTCCACAGCGGGGCAAGGCTCTCACCAAAGTGCAGCAGCTCGTCTTCCCTCATCCCAGCAAACTCGTGTGGCTCAGGAACACTGCACGTAATGATGGGCTGCGCGCCACAGCGGTTCTCCTTGTCCCAGAAATAGCAGTGTTGTTTCTGGAGCGAGGGAATGCTGCGAATGAAGAGCTCCAATTCTTCACTTTCTGTGTAGAATCGTTGCCCATTCTGGTTAGAAAAGGGTCGCCTGGGCTTGGGAAGACAGCCAGTAGGACGGAACATTACACGGCCTAGCAACCGGGCGTCCTCTTCATTAGAGGAAAAGAGCGTAATGTAGCGCACATTATTCACAATGATGTCTTTCAAGGATCGAGAGGCGAGCTGTGCTCCCAACTGCTGGCAAATGGCGGTAACAAAGCAGCGAAATGACCGGGCTTCGGTAAAGAGCCGCTCAAAGGCACCAGGCAGGATAAAATTCTGGAATTCATCACAAATAGTCATGATATAGGGACCGGAATTCATGGGACGGGAAAATACGCTCCGAACAAAGGAGGAGAGCAGCAGCGTCCCGACAACTTCCCGCGCCGTATCGGTCGCGAGCAAGGTTTTGCCAAGATTGACAAAGACAATCTTTCCGCTTGCCAAGGCATCAAGAAAGTGGACACTGTCATTGGCTCCAAACGCAAGTCGCATCTGCTCAGAGACAAGCAAATACTCAAGGCGCGCTTTGATCGCCTCAATTGTTCCGCGAGACTCGCCGGGAAAGTCACGAGCGAAGTAACGTTTCACCTCTTCATTCTGTACCCCCGCAAGCACCCGATCGCGAAAGGTTGCATCGGCAAGAAAGTTGTTTGCTTCAAGGAGAGAGAGCGGGTGTCCATCTCTTCCCGCCTCAATGAACGCGAGCAGGAGATTGCGTAACGGCCGCTCCATCCGCAAGGTCAGTTGAGCCTCGGAAAAGAGCCGCCGCAAACCACCAAGGACATCTTCCGCGATGAGTTCAACCGGATAGCCAGGAATGGGAACACAAACGTTAAGCGGCGGGATAACCGAAGAGTCAAATAGATCTATAATGACAACACGGTCAAGTAATCGTTCCCGATCCTTGTCGTTCATCCGAGAAAGGAGGGCAACAATCCAGAGACGCATGCGGGCAGAAAGTTCCCCTTTGCCATCAATGACAACAAGGCCAACCTCTGGGAATGATAGGAGGAGCTGCAGTATAAGGGATTCCGCGTACCGACTCTTTCCAGAGCCACTGCGACCTTGAATAAGATGATGCCCCAGGAAGTTTTGGAGAGAGACACGCACGTGCACCTGCCTTCCTGACGCCTCATGTGCACCGATAGTGATATTCTTCCCTTTTACCTGTTCCATCTCGCGAGCAAACTCTGTTGCGTTGCGGCGCAGATACGCGCGGTGAGCTGCCTTCACGTTCTTTTGCTGTGCAAGCGCTTTCCCAAATGCCGCGCCATGAAAGAACTCAACGAGCTTTTGGAGCATGCGTTGTTCCTCTTCTCCTAGTCCTCGGCATCTTCTTCACCATACAAAGGCGGCACGACGCGTTCCCGATCTCGGCGAGCAATAGGGCGTTCTTGCTGTGGTCGGCTCCGATACCACACCACAGTACGAAAGAGCACAAAGACAATGAGTGCGGCGGCAAGAGACTGCCAAAGCCACGACCAATCAGTAGGGCTCTGTGACACCCGAAGAACGAGCATGAGACAATGAGTGAGCACTTGAAATAAGGGAGGAAGGAACAGGAGTGCTCCTACAATCGGGAGAAGAGGCCGTAAAAATTCCGATGCTCGATGCTGAAGCAACAGTACTGCAAACCCAGCAATGATAAGGTAGAGCGTTAATGCTGCTCGAACGAGTTCCTCGATCGGGTAGTGTTGAGCAACGACATTGATGCCGAGCAGCACGGCGACAAGTCCTATCCACTTAGTCATGGCGCGCTTCCTCTCCAGCGTCAAAGCAATCAAGCAGTGAAATAAATTGGAGGGTACGTTCTGATGCAAAGGCGAGTCGGGGTGTTGTCCATATTGTTCCCAAAATGCTCTCAGGCGTCGCTTTTTCTTTCAGCGTAAAGAGGATATCTGCCGCGCCAGGTTCTTTTGCCGCAGTTTCCAAAAGATGCGAAAGTCGGCGCACTGTGGTAGTCACGACGAGGAGGCCATCGGGGTGTGCCCCGGTATTCCTCCAGGAGACTACGTATTGTTTAAGTTTCGTGGCAAATACCGTTGTCGCTGGCTCTCCGCCTAAGTCCATCTCCAAAGCAAATTGCCGTTGTTGTTCCTGTCTCCTGAGCATGAACAGGGCGTCTGGGACAAGACTGTGAACTGCTGGTCGTTTGAGCTGCCAGTCGGATAACCAGCTCAGAATTTCGCCATTACTCGTCGAAAGCGCAGCAACTAAGGAAATGCGGAAACTATTGATACTCAAGAGATGCGTAAGACGACGATCAAGGCGGCGCGGAATAGAGAGCGGCAAGCGTTCCAAATCTTCTTCGCCTTGTACAACTGAGGCTCCCTTTTTCGTCAAGCTGTATACATTCTCGGCATTTAAATCGGGGACCCAAGCCCTGATCAATCCATAATCCATCAATTTGCGAAGGCGCAACCGAACTGTCGAATTACATCGACCAAAACAAAGCGCCCCGAGCTGGCTGGTCCGTAAAAATTTCATTGATTGGAGTGCTTCCAATACTGTTCTATCCCTCATGGTCACCTGCACTCTTGGGGCACGGATCTTTCTGTCGGTGCGTCGTGTACGCATGTCACACCCTCTGTCGCTATATAAGGTCACAAAAAGAGAGGAATATCCTCTGATTCAGAAGACTTTCCTCTCTTTTGGCTCCAGCAACGGTTACTGGAATTTGTTGCTGGAGTCGGAGACACAAATCGATCTCATTTGAGGATCTCTTCTCTCGCAGGAGACATAGCCAACGCAGCAGTAGGAATGTTTATTTCGGTAAGTGTTCGCTTTTGGCGCGGACTCCAGAAAGGAGCTAGATCACCTAAGCCAAGGAGCCCTTCAGGAGTACAATGCAAACACCTCGTGCGCATAGGGACCTGCAGTTCCATCAACTCGGCTTCCAACTCGCGATACACCAGATATCGCCGGAGCGGCTTATAGGCGGCAATGAGATTATGAATCTCCGTAACCGCAAGCGACGCCACAATGCCATTCAAGTGATAGACCGCTGGTGCCGGGACGTCTGCAAGATATCCTCTTTGAACGAGGACGGAACGTTCCTCGGGGGAAGCAAGCTCCCACGTTGCACGCTCGGCATCAATGACGCCTGCGCACAAGAGGCACCATGCCCCCGTGTCCGGTATCGCAAATTCTCCGCTGATATCAATAAATGCTCCATCATCCATGACGTCAAGATTGACGCCAACATGCACAAGAGGAAGAAGGTATTGGCAAGATAACGCATTGAGCGTAAGACGGGATGCATGATTGTCTGTCGCCGCAATGATGAGGTCGCATGCTGTCAACGCCTTTAGGGTGCCCGCTTCATAAATGGATGAACAAAGCGCCTTCACATGAGCATGTGGATCAATGCGATAAATATTTCGCCTTGCGACTGTTACTTTTGTAACCTCTCTCTTCACGTCATTGATTGTTGCACCGAGCAGCCGATTGAGATTCGAGACTTCAACTCGATCCGGATCAACAAGCACCCACTTGCGTACACCAAGTCGCGCCAGTTCTTCAGTAAGGAGGCTCCCCAAGCCACCCATCCCAACAATCCCCACGGTGAGCTGGGCAAGCCGATGCTGAAATTCCCGGCCAAACGCCCGCACCTGACGATCGAATGGATCATTACGCAAAGAACTTGTCTCTTCACTTCTTTCTGCGAGCAGAAACACATCAGGTTGTGCAAGCGGCATTATAGTAAGAGGGGCTGGCGCAAGACGCTGCTTCTTCACCTCCCATACCCGCCCTGAGATTCCTTCCCCATTCATGACGACTGACCCATAGAATGTCCCAGGCAACCGCTCAGCACAGTACAGGGCTAGTTGCCGCTCGCTCTGATCATCAATGGCAGAAAAAGCGACATGCGCCCCATTTCCTGGATGTGTATGAAAGTCAATCTGAGAGAGTCCTTCTTCAGCAGCCAACTGAAGCACATACCGTTGGACTTCTGGGGCCAGTTCTAAAGAGCCCGCTGATTGCTGAGTGAATGCATCAGGGGGCATAGTGATGAGATGCCGCCCCAGAAAAGAAATTCGTCTTGCTTGCCTCCGGATACCGCAAAGGACAATCGCCATCTGCTCACGCGAACGGTCAGTGAGGAGATGAGAGCGGAGCTCCGCCTCCATTACTGGAGGAATCACTAATTGATATTGCATAGTGTACTCCCATGTTCAGAAATCATTCGTCAGAGATTCGCGGACCATCGCCAGAAAGTTCCAAAGGTTGTCGGCCTCTCGATAGTCAGGAGATGGGCTCCACCCTCCAGCAGAATTCTCTGCCATGCGAACGCAATACCAAAACCAACCGCTTGCTCGAAGGTCCGGGGCGGAGTGTGCCCCGAACTCAACAAAATGAGGGTCTTTTTTCCCTTCCTTGAGACGAAACTGTTGGTTTAAGTAAAATCCGATCGGTGGGGCGATCGGATAGGTCTCCGGAAAGAGAATGAGCAAATTACAACGGCGGTCGCGCCACTTAACAGGCAACGGATAGTTGGGGATCATCAACCAGTCGGAGTGCTGTTCGTCGAACGCAATTCCGCCGGTCTCGGAAAAACGAGGGGCGACCATGAGGACTTCCTGCTTGATGCGTAACGCACGATCTCCGCGCCATGCGCTAGGTCTCTGTGTTGGTGAGTGATCATTATGAGTCTTGGACTCGTCGCATATCGCTCTCAAGAATTGAAAAATACTCATGTGAATTCCTCCGAGGAGGGGCGGATACCCGCCCCCCTTATTGCATTCCTCATCCTTTGATTCGTGATGGTGCGTCAATGAAGACATCCCCTTCTGCTACCGATACCGAGGAACCAGAAGGAACGACATGATTGCCTTCCCGTGTACGGCGGATCAGGGTGCGGCCCTGTCGGATGTCGCCTTTCTCTCTGATGAGTTGAGCAGAAGCATTACTTGGGAGTTCAACTCGACGACCGTTGATAATTGCTGTTGCCATTCCTACGCCTCCTGTTGTAATGAGTTTTCAAAAGCAAGTGATGGACGAACAATCTCAGAGTGTACCGCCCCAAGATCGATAAAGCCGTGCGCCGCCTCAAGCAGTTCTCCAGCCACGGTCCTCCGTGTGGCGGCTACTTCGACCCGGATGCCGTGCAGCCGCAGCCGCTGCGCCACAAAAGAAAAGTCTCCATCGCCAGATCCAAGCACTACTATATTTGGGCGTGCTTTCCGTACAAATTCCATGACATCCACCGCCATCTCCGCATCAAAATCGCACTTCAAGCTCCCATCGTCTCGAAAGCGCGCCAGTTTTGTTCGCACGATGAAGTTCTGCAAGCGAAGCTGACGCTGGAAATGCTGATCTCCTTCGATGTGGGTTGGCCGCGTACCGATATACAGAAACGCTTCTACAAGTTGACGACCTTCACAGAGGTAGTTACGCAAACGCAGAACATCTAACGTTCCGCCGATATCTCGCACCGCTGAGAAGAGATTGTGAAAATCAAGGAAAATCGCCACACGCTCGGGAGGCTTCACAAGGAGCTGTGTTCCAGTCGACGAACAGCTCGTGTGCATTGCATTATTTCCTTTCTCCATCCATGTTGGATGGTGTCACTAGCGTCAATAAACTCCCTTCCTCCTTGGGTTCTGACATTAGGGGGTTTCGATCTGGAAGGTTGCTTCTATCGTTTGCTCCTTTCTTTCGGGTCTGTTTCCTGGAGCCACCCTGCTCGAGACCGCACAGATGGGCTGTAAGCATATACGTGATGTCGCGCCACTCGACCTCGATGCTAACAATTCTTCTTTTGAGCGACTCATTCGTGAGGGCAGAGGCAAGCTGACTGAGATGGTAGTCAATAAGGTGAGCGGTTTTGACTATTTCAAATTTTTCCATATGGGTTCCTTTGCAAAAAGACATCGTACGTTGAAGAATAATTCCTTTCGCTGACTCAAGAGTTTTGTAGGCAACGCACAAGAATCTCTTTCTTCGTTAAAAAATTAACTGTTGAATTCGAAGCGATTCGGTCGAGTGTCGCCTTGAATTGGTGCCGAGTAACTTCCACTCCGAGATTGGTACGCAGCCGGTAGAAAGTATTTTTGAATCCACTGCCGATCTGCAGGTGTCTTTGTTGTTGTCAAAGTAAATATCTTCATGGTATTCTCCTTTTGAAGACTCGGCAGCCGTGCAGCAGGAACTCTGCGGCAATCATCGATGTGGTTGGATCTGGGAGCCCTCGTTTTAAATTTCCTCTTCGCCTGTACAGCATTCCTGCTTCATTTTCTTAGAAGGATTCCCCAAGCATAGGAGAGAAGATCATTGACAATACGATAGTTACTATATGGAAAATCCATATAGATGAGAAAAAAAATATAGTCAGCCAACTATGCGTCGCTCTAGAGCAATCTGAACCCGCACCAATAAGCTAAAGAGAGGTCTCATAATGAGGGGTGAAGCCAACCCGTGAAGAGTAATAATGGTCCCCACAAACGCTCCAATAAAGACATGATTAAGATATCCAACGTGAGCGAACACTCGACACCAAGCAAAAGTAAAGACGACCACCATTGCGAGAAATGCGCTGCTCAGCGCGGTCCTTGCCACTAAAGCCCAGAAAAGCTTCCATCCCGAAAGATGATCAACCTCTAATAGTACAAGGCTCCAGAAAAAAATTGACGTACACGATTCAGATAAAGGTAGTGTATCTCTAGTACGGAAGAACATGCGCCGCTGCAGCAAAGCAGAGAAGCCACCCCCTACTCCCAAGAAAAAGAAGAGCACTTGTTGCACCTCGATTCCAAACTTCCCTCCGATGAAGAAAAGAACGGGAATACCGATGAGCAGGGTTGATGGAAGACCGACAATGGCGAACTCGCCGATTGGATTAGTCCCTCCAGCTGCTTCGCTAACACTCCCGAACTCCTCCAGGGTTCGCTGCCACGCTTCCGCTTCTGACAATCCTTTCATTCGCCATTCCTGCATACTGTCCTGGAGATGAACTGAGGTAAGTGATACGTGCTCAGTAATACTGTCTTCCGAAAATCCTCCTTTCGTTTTCAGACACGCTGATAGACGCTCACAATATTCTTCCAGAGTGCTGGGAGGGGTTGGCTCTTTAAAAATACGCCGCAGTAGATCTTGAAGCATGATCTCTGGTGACAAGAGTTGTCTGAAAAGTTTATTCATTTTTTGCCTCTTGCGGCAATATTAGATCCGCAAACTCCCGAAACGCTTCTCGTTCCTTGGTAAGATATTTCCGACCCTTCGCAGTTAAACGGAAATATTTCCGTCGAGGTCCATCAGGGCTCGATCTCCATTCCCCAGTCACGATATCGTTTTCTTCTACCTCCCGAAGTATAGGATACAAAGTCGCATCCTTCGTTCCTAACCGTCCATTACTCCTTTCCTTAATGGCTTGGGAGAGCCGATAGCCATACATCTCGCCATCCTCAAGCAGGCTCAACAGAACAAGAGAAAGATAACTTTTCTTAAAGGCTTCCATTTCGCTACCTGGATTTCATGTATAGCTAAAGCGCTGTGATTTTACAACCCCTGTCCTATAAACCTCAGCATTCCTTTCCAACGTGGGCACCGCATGAGAAAAGCACGCGAGGCCCACCATTCACACAATTAGAAAAGGAGGACATATGCATCCAAATTATCCAGCTTGGCCGTTTCATAATTTTGCCCCTCACTCCGTGATTGATCGAACAATTTATCAATTTTATCGAGACAGATACGGCCCCCTTCTTGAAAGGTCAGATATGAATCAAAGAGAGTGGCACCAGCTTTATCCTCGTCTGATTGAGTCGATCGGTAAAAACTCGCCGCTCCATGCAGCATTGCAGGCTCACAATGTCGTTTTTCGAAATATGTGCAGGCTGGTGCAGATACATTTTAGGGCGCTTCCGGAAGCACATATGCTGGATGTCAAGCTGAGTCTTCTCGCTGATTTACTCAGCGGAAGTAAAGAAGAAAAAATCATTGAGGCGCTCGGTATCTCGGCAAACCATCCTGCTCTGCAGGACCGATCCTTCAACGCTGCGGTGAGAAAAGCGCTCGTGAAAACACAGTTCAGAAAGGTATTTGTCCTACTAATAAACAAGTTAAAAACATGGCTGAAATAACACGATCCTTGAAAGCGGAAAAGATCTTTTTTCGCCTCTCGTTCTCGGTTTCTTGGAGCTCTTCACTAGGAAGAGCTTTTTATTTGTCAATGTCTACTCGAAGAGCACTGTCAACCGGAAGAAAGATCTGTAACCCGACACATCACGGTGAGCGCCAATACCGCCGCATCGAAAATGCTTTGGCGTGGATCTTCGCTAAGCCAGGCTTTTCTTACTGTTGGACGCCATGGCGTCAACTCAGGAAAACGTGAGCAAATGCTGTCGGCAAGTTCGTACTTGGTAAACATCTTTGCGGAGGAAAATGTAGCGAGCACCCTCTGACGAGAAACGCTCTTGCTTCTCAGTCCTTTTCCACTGGCAAGAAGAGAGATATCCCGCAATAACTGTTGAACACGGATGCAGCGCCTGCATGTTGGGTGATAAATATCTTCGAGCACAACTGTGATGTGG
>CAZUFQ010000120.1:0-734 GCA_964618735.1 uncultured Enterobacteriaceae bacterium | reverse complement strand
TGTCCGCGTTTCTCTGAGCCCCCAGTCCACCAGTTTCTCTTTTCCCTCTAGTACGACAAATCCAATCCCCCGCGTATATGGGTCGATTGCAAGCACGCGTAAGGATTGTACCGTGTGCCGGGCGCTCATCATTTGGCTTGTTTTAGTTGTGCAATGGCCTGTAAGAGGCGAATTTTTCGTTGCGTCCGTGTATCAGGTTTCTGGGCGCTCAGCTTTTTTACCAGTAGTATCGCCCGCCTCTTTGTCATATTTTCAATGCTGCGAAATTCTCCTGCAAAAAGTTCACGTGCTGGAGCGCCTAACACCACTTCACATGCTAAAAGGGTTCGGAGACTTGGTTGTCGACGTCCGTGTTCATAGCGGGAGACTTTTGCTGCACTCTTGGTCCCCAGCAGAAATGCTATTTCGGCTTGCGAGAATCCAGCTCGTTTTCGGTACATGCGAAGGTAATTGTGCAGCGGCAACGCCATAAACAATAGTGTTAGTTTCGTGACAAAAATTTCGCTTTATGTTAGTAGAATAACAAGGACACCAATCCCCGACAGACAGGAAAATGTGTCAAATTCGGCAAGTGTTAACGTGCGCGAGTAGGTCCGCATACACTGTATGACGCCGAATGCATCTCTTTCTTGCGGCATCATAGCTGTATCAACTATATCAATTAATCATTCTGCTTTATGAAAGCAACGAAACGCATCACTTCTCTGCAAGCTCGGCGTCCTCATGGTCAACGC
>CAZUFQ010000119.1:6967-11712 GCA_964618735.1 uncultured Enterobacteriaceae bacterium | reverse complement strand
AATTCTGGGTTGCCGACCATGCGGCACGTCAGTGACGCTCCTGGTGCGTACTCGAAGATCTCGAAGGTCGCGTGTTCCCGCTCCAGTCGTCTCACCGTCTCCTGGGCCCTCGTGATCGTGGGCGCTAGCGCAGCTCCTGTGAGCAGCAGGGTGCTCAGCCCCGCCAAGTCCAGCACGGTTTTCACCGGCTCGGAAGGATTGGAGACGATAAATGATCCTTGAATGCCCTGCAGCTGTTTGTAGAATTTTATGAGGACACGGATACCAGCTGAACTTAGATAGGTGACTTCTGAGAGGTTAAGGATAATTTGGTGCATACCTCCGCGAATCACTTCCTCCAGCCGGAGGGCCAGTGGGTCCGCCCAGGAAGAGTCCAGACGTCCCTTGACCCGCACTTCCAGTTCCGCTCCTAAGGGTTGTTCGGAGATTTCCATATTATTGACCTATAACCTCGTCGGCCTGTTTGATCAGGGCGGCAGGCAAAATGAGCCCGGAATTGCGCGCCGCCTCACGATTCACAATGAGTTTTGTTCTGCTGACTAATTGAAAAGGGATTGTCGCCGGGTTTGCTCCGCGCATCACCTTGGCGGCCATTAGTCCTGCCTCTCGTCCCCCGTCTTCATAATCACGCGCTAAAACGACCGCAGCGCCGGACCGCGCCTGGGAACTTTGAAAGGCAAAGATCGGTAATTTGGTCCGTCGAGCGGCCTGCGCGATGCTCGGAAATGCGGACGCCGTCAAATTGGCGGGAATCTGACAGAGAGCGTCAATCGGGCGGCTGCACAATGACAGCGCTGCATCGGGGACCTCGGCGCTCGTGCTCGCCGCGACTGCTATGACCTCGATGCCGACCTTTTGCGCCGCCGCCATCAGCTGGTCCTTATGGAAAACTGAGTTCACTTCCGACGGCACAAAGAGCGTTCCTAGCGTATGCACGGAGGGGAACGACTCGCGAATGATGGTGAGGAGCTCCTTATAGCCGCCTCCCAGATACACCCCGGTGACGTTGGGCAGGTGATCCTCGTCGCTACGGCCCGCTCCGGCTATCACGCCGTTGGCGACATAGGTGAAAACAATGGGCAAGGAGCGCGCCCGCTGCAGCGCCGCTTGGAGGGTTGGAGTAGACAGAGTGATCAAAAGGTCTGCTTCGTCGCTGACAGCAGCATCAATCAAACTGTTCACCGTTCCCATATCGCCCTGAGCGTTGCGAATTTTAACTTCGTAGTCACGACCTTCGACGAGGTTAGCCTCGCGCAGGCCCGTGAGGACGCCCTGCTCCGCCTCCTCGACATCTAACACATTGTTGAATTCAACAAGATTGACGTTCCATTTCTTGGCGAGCGGGGTGGGGGGCTGCTGCTCACTCGTTTGTGGCGCAGCGGTTGCTTCCGCTTCCTTGACCAATGTTTCGGGGAACGTAATGCCGAGTTTGCTCGCCATCTGTTGATTCAGCATCGTCTTACGGACGGCGACATTTTCGAAGGGAACATCTTGCGGCTTTTCGCCGCGCAACACTCTGGCCACTACCTTTGCGGCGGCGAGGCCGGTTTGTCGCCAACCAATGCCAACGCTAACCAGCGCGCCTTGATCAACAAACTCGGGGTCGTTATTAATGACCGGCAAGCGGGCGTCGGTGGCCGCCTTGACGATGCTCGGAAACGCCTGGAGGGCGGTGTTGTCTCCTGAGATCCACACTGCCTGGATATTTCTTTGGGTGAGCGCCTGCGCCGCTTGAAAGACTTCACTCGTGTTGGTGATTGCCACTTCTTCAAGCGTGATGTTGCGCTGGCGGAACATCTCACGGGCCACGCTAACCACTTTACGCGAGTTTGCCTCCGCATTGTTGTACAACGTGCCCACTGATCGTACGCCGGGGATGAGTTGCTGAATCACATCAAGTGTCTCGCCCACCGGAGGGAACGAGCCAACGCCTGTCACATGCGGGAGGTGATCTGTGAATGAGGTCCCTGCCCCGGCGGCAACCGGATCGTAGACGTACATGAACACCACCGGCGTTTTCTTTACCGTACTGCACGCCGCTGTTAGGCATGGGGTTGTCATGGATACGATCACATCGAGATCCTGGTTGTCATAATTCTGAAACATGGAGGGAATGTTGATAATTTCCCCCTGCGCGTGTGCTTTGCGGACTTCCAGGTTCTTCCCTTCTACGAAGCCGAGATCCCGTAGCCCATCGGACAATCCCTGCATACAGGATTCTGCGCCGGGCTCAGGCGCGAAATAGACAATGCCGACTTTGAACATCCGATTGCTCGACGGTTGCAGCGTCGCCGTGCTCACCTTCTCATGAACTCCTGCTTCGTCGACAAATATATCGGCGCGAGCTGTGGCTTCCTCAGGCAAACGCCAAGGATCTGCTAACCCGCTGAGCGCGAGCTTATTGATGACCAACTTCTCCGGCACGACGTTCCTGATAGGGATGGAGGCGGAGTCGGCGCCCCGCAAGATCTGCGCTGCTAATTCCCCCGTTTGCTTTCCTACTTCACGAAAATCAGCTCCCTGATCGAAAAGGGTGCCTCGTTGTGGATTACCTGGAGTGATAGTGAACACCGGGAGGTGCGCCTTTTTCGCTGTCGCGATGACCGGCTGGAGTGCTGAGAGGACGGTGTTGTCGCCCCCGATCCAGAGAGCCTGGGCCCCTCGTGAAATCGAGGAATTCGCAGCTTCGACTACCGCCGACGAGTTGTCAGCTGTAGCCTCCAACAGCTCAATTCCTAACTGCTGCGCCACCTTGCGCGCCTGTTCGGTGAAGACCCGCGAATTAGATTCTCCCGGGTTCCACACCACGCCGACGGATTTGAGGTCAGGAAAAAATTCCTTCGCCAGTTGGAAAGAATTCGCCACGGGCAGTAGGGTGCCAATCCCTACAAGATGTTTCGGGTGAGCGAGCGGGTCCTCACGTTTCAGGCCAACCCCAGCGCTGAACGGATCCGCCACCAAGCCAAAGATGTGGGTGACTTTGCCGTCCTTGTTTGCGTTGGCCACAGCCTGCATGGCCGGAGTGCCCATGGTGAGCGCCAGGTCAAAGCGACTATCCGTGATCTGCTTGGCGATGGAGTTGACCGTCGCCAGGTCGCCCTCTGCATTATATTGCGTCAAGGCGATTGATTGTTTGTCAATGAATCCATTTGCCGCAAGGCCCTCTATCATGCCTTGAGCGCCGTCCAGCAACACAGGCTGAGACGCATAGATGAGGACAGCGATTTGAGGGATGCGGCCGGCAGTGGGCTTGCGTCTATGCCAATCCCCAACGAGCAAGATACTAGAAGTCAACGCGATAAGAAAAATACCTAGAGATAAGCGTTTGATGACGAACCACATGCCCAGCTTGAGCCCTTCTCCTAACTGTTCCTGTTCTCCCGTGGGTGGTTATACCAGCCGCCGTTGCCGAAGTAAATCGAAAAGACGAACTAGTCTCGCTTCTGTGGCGATTGGACCGCGACCTCATCCCCAAGCTCTGCCTGAGGATGAAAAAAGAAGGAGAATGGTGCGCCTTCTTCACCCAAAGCGTGCGAGCACCTGACACAGGATGCGGAACCCGTCGCGCATGTGACTCATCTCGGCGAATTCGTTCGGGGCATGGTACGTGTCCATACGGCCAAAGCCGGTGATCTGCACATCGAAGCCGTGTCGTTGGAGGAACCGTACGTATGGTAACGTCCCTGTTAAGGAAAAGGGGCGCGACTCTGGTCGCACCGCGGCTATGGCTTCCGCCAGCGCAAGATACCCGGGAGAGGTGCGATCGCAAGCAATGCCGCCGCCAGGCGCGCCGATCGATTCGAGCTTGATTGTTCCCTCAGCATCGGCGAGATGGTAGCGGCTTGGGCCCGGGGTTGGCAGCTCCCGTACATCTAAGTTGTTAATAAATTTGAGCGCGCCTTCTTTGACCTCTTCGGGCGCATACCAAGGAGTCAGGCGGATGTCGCCTTCTACGATTGCTTTCGCTGGAATCTTGGCGATCGTATCGTTCTCCACTTGCACACGTGTAGGTTTCAACGATGATGGCGCTAAAAATCCGTATTCTTTCTCTTTGGGATGGGGTGGATAATTTTTATAGAACCAGGCTTGCAGCGCTTGCGTGGCGGCAAAGGCGAGTTCAGCGGCATTGATGCCGTGTTGAGGAAAGCCGGAGTGGGAGACTTTTCCTTCGACGACAAGACGCCAAGTGGCCATCCCGCCCGTGCCTATCGTAGGTCCGAAATCGGCGCTGTCGAGCCAATACAACGGTCCATCTTTCAGGTGGGCGAGTTTGCCTTCTTTGACCAGTCGATTGATGCCGACACCATGCGTGTTGGACATCTCTTCGTTAACAATGATGACGGCAACGACAGTGTGGTCCAGCTCCACATCGTGTTCAGCAAGCTGTGCGAAGAAGTCCGTTAAGACCGCGACATGTCCCAAACAATCAGTGACGCCGCGTCCGTAAAGTCGATCGTCCTCGATCTGCAGTGCAAATGGCGAGCGCCGCCACTCATCGGGATCTGCTGGCACAACATCCAGATGGGCTCCGACGAACGCTACTGTTCGTTTGGTGCGGCCAGGATAAGTAAGAATGAGGTTTCCACGATTTTCTGCGTAGCTGATATGCTCGATCTGGAGCTTGCCGCGCCGAGTAAACGGTTCAAGCTCTTCACGCACCACATTGCCGGCCAAATCTTCCTGTGGCGGCGGCGTATCTTTCAAGGGCGAATTTTGCAGACGCTCGCAATGCGCCATCATGCCGC
>CAZUFQ010000119.1:0-6867 GCA_964618735.1 uncultured Enterobacteriaceae bacterium | reverse complement strand
GGCGTATCTTTCAAGGGCGAATTTTGCAGACGCTCGCAATGCGCCATCATGCCGCTCAAAACGCGGAGAAACCGCTCGTCGTTCAGTTGCCAATCTTTTAACGAATGCAAAGTGTAAACTTTCAGGCGCCAAGTTCCAGCGCCAAGGCTCAGCTGCTTGCCGCCGCCTGTTTCTGGTTCGTTGTGGCGAGCCGTGTCCTATCCTTCTTACGGTCAAGGATGCGACTCGTCAGTTGATTAACGTAGCGTTCGAGCGGAATTGCACAAACGGTGAGTCCGGCAATAATGACCCAACCAACGAGAGACGCGGTCAACATGTCGAGCTCACGCAAACGTTCGCCAAAGTAAATCACATAGGGTTGATGAAGTAAGTACAGGCCGTAGGAAAAAGCGCCCACATACGCGAGCATCCTTCCCAGGGGCGGCAGCAAATCGGCCCAGATCGAGACATGGGCGAGAATGATAAACAATCCCGTGCCAATGAGCGCGTCGGTAAAGACGTACAGAAGCGTGGAGTTGTAGCTATACAGTCCTAAGACGTAGATCAGGGCCCCGAGAAAAAAAGTGCGTCCCATAAATAACCATTCCTGCGCGGCGGCTTGATTGCGGCGGTAATGCCAACCGAGGACCATCCCGGCGGCAAACTCCCACAGCCGCGCCCCGAAGAAGGCCCCCTGCACGTAATAGCCATGGGCGCCGAGCACCATGAGCAACAGATAGCGACTGAGCAGTGTCGCCGCTCCACAAAAGACGAGAAACCAGGTTGGTCCCATTTTTTGTAACAAACGGAAAAGGAGAGGAAACACAAGGTACAGTTCGACGAGCAACCCAAAATACCACCATGCAGGGTTAATATAGTAGAAAATCGTGTCCACCGGCCAGATACGATCGCCAAGCAGGCTCAAGAAGAAGCGGTAATCCACAGGTTCTAGGCGCGCAGTGAACGGCGAGATGAGATAAATGAGATGCGCCAACCAGTACATAGGAAACAGACGCAGCAGCCGTCCGCGGTACCAACCGAGCCAGCCGCTATCAGGCTCCCCCGTTCTGGCTAAAGAAAAAGTGAGGCCGAAACCGCTCAGAATCAGAAACACCGCGACGGCGTGGAATCCAACTGAAGCAACAGCGACATAAAATCCTTTCGCTGCACAGCCCAGCGTTTCCAGAGGAGAGGCTGGCGCACACTGTTGGAGGAATGGCGAGAAATACTGGCGGTCTAACGCTGACGGAAAACGGTTATTTGCATAGGTGCCAAAGAAATGAAAAAACGCGATCCACAGGATGGAGAGCCCTTTCATGCTGTCGAGCCATGACAGCCGAGTTCCTCCTGAGGCTTGTGTGGCGGCAGTTGCCATGCTCTTCTCCTTATTTGCTTCACCCTGCCTGCCAGAGGCCGCGCTTGTCAAGGTCGCAATCTCTATTACTGCGTTGCGTCAGCCAGTCTCACTCCTAAGATATCCCGCCGCGCGTCAACGTGATTGATGACCACCTCGACAGATGTTCCGAGCGGAAGCGGTGGGTTTACTGTCACTGGAACCACCAATAACGTGTCGTCAAGTTCAATAAAAGAGCGCCCGTTGTATTCTCGGATGACGTGTCCGCTGACTGTCTGCCCCTTACGAGTCTCCATTAGTCGTAACAACCAATAGCGCGTGCTCTCCCGCTCGCATCTTTTTGCCAAGGAGGACGACTCTTGAGCGCTGGCGGCGATGATTTGGAGTCGTTTGCTGTCGAACAACGCCTCCCCATGTTCTAGATGATGCTTGATTTGGTGGTGCATTTGCAGATCATGATACCGCCGTAGCGGCGACGTGGCTTGGGTATACACCTCAAGTCCCAACGCCGCGTGCGGCGCCGGCGTTGTGCCAATCTGCGAGGGTTTCATCAGCCGTCGAGTCGCATGGACATAGACGCGCTGTGTCGGAAATGCCGAGGCTGGCAGTACAGTCTCGTCGGGCGGAGGTTGGGCTACATAAAGCGCTGGCAGTTGATGATTACGACAATAACGGGCCGCCATTTCATTAGCCAAAATCATGCACTCGCCGACCAACATGCGAGACGGAGAGTCGTTGGGCAATACGGTGGCGGCGACTTCTCCATTGGTGACTTTGATCTTGACTTCGTCGCCGTCAATGACGATGGCTCCGTGGGCAATGCGCGCTGCTCTTCGCGCCTGCGCGACCCGAAACAGATGCCGTAAGGCGGAGGCCATCTCATCAGTCTCTTCACTACGGAGGAGGGCGTCGGCTTCGGTGTAGGAAAGTCGCCTGCCTACGTTGATAAACCCGCGTTGAATCTGTTCCTCAGCCACTTTTCCGGAGTCATCGACTGTAGCGAAGAAACTGAGTGTTGGCCGCCCCTGTCCAGCGATAAGGCTGGCTTTGTTTTCGCTGAGTAGCGGCGGCATCATTGGCAGCTTGCCACGCGGCAGATAGACAGTCGTGCCCCGAGTGAGAGCGGCCTTGTCGATCGGATTGTCCGGCGGGATAAAGAAGCCGACGTCGGTAATGTGGACACCTATACGCATGACGCCGTTGTCGCTGCTGACGCTGAGGGCGTCGTCGATTTCCGTCGTATCCGCATCGTCAATCGTGAACGTGAAGAGTGAAGTAAAATCTTGGTAGCCAGGGCACGGTGGGGTGAAGTCCGGGGTGGTGGTCGCTGCTTCTAATACTTCAGCTGGAAAGCGAGTGGGAATGTGGTAGCGTAGGATGCTGAGTTCTTCATCCTGTTCCCAAATCCCGAGGGCGACAAGCAGTTGAAACGCAACCTCCCACGGATGTCCTTTGCCGCGGAAGCCAATCTCGTCCATGAGTTTTTGCGCCTGGATTTTTCGCTCATACAAGTCGCCATTCAAAGCAAACCCCTTGATGGGGTCAAGATAACGATCAGCGCCTGCAGGTAACGAGAGAGGCGCGTCCGGAACTGCAAGCCGTTCGCGCGCCCAGGTGAGAAACGCGTGCTGTGCTCGCACACGTTCTTGTTCGATTTGTTGCTGACGAAGCAGCTCTGCGATGCTGTCCTCATCGCGCGGTGTAAACACACCTGCCTTCTTCTCTTTGAAATAGAGATTCTGGCTGAGGAGAGCGTCGAGCACGCCGAGTCTGGCAAACGCCTGCTCGTTAGAGGAGAGCACATAACCGGCTAATTCTTCCCACGAAAAATCGGCGTCTGTCTCCTCTCGCACGAGTTCCCACAACTCTCGTAAATCGATTGCTTGGGCAGTGGCGCTGATCTGGCTGCGTAATTCTTGGAGTTTCTTCTTGAGGTCTGTGAGCGGTAAAGAGAGCGTAGCAGTGGCGCGACTTTCGAACAGCACCCGGTCGGGAGCAAGCACGGACTTCTTCCCGTCTTCTCCGATCAGTTCTATCTGGGCTTTGGCTGGAGGTACGGCGACTTTCTCGATGATTCCCAAGGCAAGACGACCGCGTTCTCGGTAGGCGACAATAATTCCAGACTGCATACGAAGGGATCTCTACCTTCTTTTCGGTTTACTTCAAGAGGACGAGGCGAAGCTCTTCGTGCGCCGCCCGCTCTTGCATCTCTCTCAATGCCTGCCAATAATGCCCGCTACCATGCTGCAAGTCAAAGTGCTCCAAAGCATGCAAGAAGTCGCACGTGACCAATGGGACGCGCTGGTTGGCGATGGTTCGCCTTTCCTGGAATGGGATTGGTTAGCGAGTATGGAAGAGGCGCGTTGCGTTGTGTCGCGTACGGGATGGCAACCCCAACACCTCGCGGTGTTTGAAGACGACCGCCTCATTGCTGCGTGTCCGCTCTATCTCAAAGGGCATAGCATGGGAGAGTTTGTCTTCGACCATTCGTGGGCGGACGCCGCTGAACGCGCCGGGATTTCTTATTATCCTAAGCTGCTCGTAGCGGCGCCATTTACTCCGGCGACAGGAGTACGGTTTTTGACCGCGCCGAGCGCTGACCGCTCCGCTTTAGTACGAGTGCTCGGGCAAACGCTGCAGGAAGTGTGCAAAGAGAACAAGATGTCTTCGGTGCACGTGAACTTCTGTCTTGCTGATGAGACGGCCATTCTTGAAGACCTCGGCTACTTGAAACGCGTAGGTTTGCAGTATCAATGGCTCAACCATGGCTATCAGGTCTTTGAGGATTATCTAGCGCACTTCCGCACGAAGAGACGGAATCAGATCAAACGAGAAATGCGCGAGATGGATGACCAGGAGATCGAAATTGTTGCTCTTAGTGGAGACGCTATCCCCGATGATCTGGTTCCCCAGATGTATTCTTTATATAAGGCGCACCTCGACAAGCTGTATTGGGGCCGCCAGTATTTGCAGGCCCGTTTCTTTGACCTCCTTGGTCAGCGTTTCAAGCGTAATTTGTGCTTCGTCGTGGCTCGACGCCAAGGGAAGATTATTGCCGGCACCTTCAATGTGCAAAAGAGCGGCGTGTTCTATGGACGGTATTGGGGCGCTTTCAGAGAAGTTCGCCACTTGCACTTCAACGTGTGCTACTACGCGGCCATCGATCATTGCATCAGGAATAAATTTGTTCGTTTTGAACCCGGCGCTGGCGGTGATTTTAAACGCCTACGCGGGTTTGATCCACAACCGACTGTCAGTCTGCATTTTTTTGCCGACCAACGACTGGCGACTGCGGTTGGTCGTTTTCTAGAGCGGGAACGCGAGCAAGTGCATCATGCTATCGACGTGATGCAAGAAGAGAGCGAATTGAAACACGAGCGGGCTCCTTGTGAAAAAGAGGAAGATGAGTAGTTCCTTTGAACCCTGCTCTAGAGAAAGAAACCGCCCTGACTCCCGACTCGTCACTTGTCTCCCATCGTCCTTCGATCGGTCTTTTTAGCGCTACGATGTTGGTGGTGGGGAACACTATCGGCGTTGGCATCTTCACAACCAGCGGTATTGTTCTGCAACAAGTGCCTAGTCCGGGTTGGATGCTCATTGTATGGATTTTGGGCGGCCTCCTCGCTATTGCTGGCGCGCTCGTGTGGGCGGAACTGGGCGCGATGTTTCCGGAAGCTGGCGGTGAATACGTCTATCTGCGCGAGGCGTTTGGTCCATTCTGGGCGTTTCTGTGCGGCTGGGCGGCGTTTCTCGCGAGTTTTTCTGGCTCCATTGCGGTCCTTGCTATTGCCCTCGCTGAATATCTGCTTGGCGCTATTGCTCCTGCTCAAAGCGCGACTACTTGGTCAATTTCTGTCATCTCTCCTACGCAGAGCCTTGCGGTGCTGTTGGTGTGGACAGTGTCGCTCCTCAACTATCGTGGGCTACGTCTCGGTAGTGTTACACAAAATATCCTTAGCGTGGCAAAGCTGCTGGCGATTGGCGGACTCGGGATCGCTGGCTTCGTGCGCGGTAATGGCTCCTGGGAGCACTTTTCTCCTTTCTTTGCTTGGAATGGCGCGCCGTTTTCGTTGAGAGCGCTTGGTCTTGCCCTTATTCCCGTGTTGTTCACCTATTCTGGCTGGAATGCGGCAGCATATATCGCTAGTGAAGTGCGTGAGCCGGAAACGACCGTGCCGCGCGCCCTTGCTCTTGGGACGTTGATAACAATTGGCGTCTACGTGGGATTGAACGCGCTCTATCTTTTTGCTTCTCCACTTGCCGTTCTGAGCGGCGAAGTGCGGGTGGGAGAACTAACAGCCCGCGCATTATTTGGACCCCATGCCGCCGGGATTGTTGCTGCTGTTATTACCGTTTCGATTGCCGGCGCTTTTAATGTGATGGTGTTGACTGGCGCGCGTATTTATTTTGCTATGGCGCGAGACGGAGTCTTCTTTGCTCCCGCGGCAAGCCTACACCCTCGCTTTCATTCACCGGGAAATGCCTTGCTGCTGCAGGCGGGATGGACGTCGTTACTCATCTTTTTTGGCGCTTTTGAACAATTGCTGACCTACTCCACCGTGGTGATTGTGGCCGTGTCTATTCTCACCGTAAGTGCGGTTTTTCTCTTGCGTTGGCGGCAACCTGAGCTACTTCGTCCCTATCAGACGTGGGGATATCCATGGCTGCCGATACTTTACTTGCTAGGCTCGTTGGGCATTTTGGTGAACGCCTTTGGCGAGCGACCAAGTGAATGCTTGTGGGGCGTGGGATTATGCGCCGCCGGTGTGCCGGCGTATTGGTGGTGGCAATGCGTTGACAGGGCTGACCCTGCGGCGTAGCATTGACCACTGGACCGGCACTTGTTGCCGTTGGGGGAGCTGAAGTTTCGGCTGAGAGGATGAGACCGCGGTTGGCTCATCGACCCCTGGAACCTGATCTGGGTAATGCCAGCGAAGGGAGTGTACGCCACCCATCTCCATCTCCATCTCCTCTCTGTCCATTCTTCTCTACTCTTGGTGAAATCGTCTGGATTCTGGAATTCAGCAGGCGCCAGACACCGTGCTGTCCAGGAAATAAGGAGGCAAACGACCATGCAAAAGAACCATGTAAACGGTGTGAACGGGAAAGCAAACGGGAAGACCGCTGAAGCGCAGAGCGGGCTTACCACGACACCGTTGCCTGCTTCACGCAAAGTGTATGTTGAAGGAACGCAAAGCGGAGTGCGAGTGCCTTTTCGCGAAATTAGCCTGACCCCTGCTCACGCAATGAATGGGCATAGCCCAGCCGTAGCGGCTCCTGTGCGTGTGTATGATACGTCCGGTCCCTACACGGATCCTCAAGTACAAATCAATGTTCGGCAAGGATTGACGCCGATCCGTCTCCCGTGGATTGAGGCGCGCCAGGATTCAGAACAGTTGTCCGATATCTCTTCTGAATATGGTCGTCCCCGCGCTGCCGACGCTTTGCTGGCCAGCTTGCGCTTCCCCAATATTCGCCGGCCGCGACGCCCCCTTGCCCGACTGAACGTTATCAAAACTCTATAGTCACTCCAA
>CAZUFQ010000118.1:0-11715 GCA_964618735.1 uncultured Enterobacteriaceae bacterium | reverse complement strand
GGTACTTCCTGCTTCTGGCTCGAGAAATTGAACTGTGCCAGTAAGCCGCCGCAGCCGCTTGTTGAAAACCCCGCCAAACTTAACCGAGTAAGGTGATGAACCGACGAAAAGGAGAAGATTTTATGGTTGATAAAAAAAATACTACAAACAAGCACGAAGGGACGCGTGTCTCTGAGAAGCTGGTTTTAGGTCATTGCCGCTCTCTTCATTTTTGTTTTCGTGCATGAGCATTGGCGTTCTCATGCCACGAGGCAACACATACCGGAACTCCTCGCACTAGCGGTAGAAGCAAACATTCTTACTCCGAACCAGGAACCTCTCCAGCCGCTTCCGCAACGTCTCGAACTGAATGCTGACAAAGTCGCGCTGGGCGAGAAACTTTTTCACGAGCCCCGCTTCTCACGGGATAATACGATTGCTTGCGCGAGTTGCCATAATCTCGCCACCGGAGGCGTAGATCAGAAAATGCATTCCACGGGCGTCGATGGTGCTGAAGGCTCCATCAATGCGCCGACCGTCTTTAATAGTGGATACAACCTCAAGCAGTTTTGGGATGGCCGCGCCGAGACCTTGGAGGAACAGATTGACGGCCCTCTGCAAGCAGCCAATGAAATGGGGGCCCGATGGTCCGAGACTATTCGTAAGCTTCAAGCCGATCCCATCTATGCTTCGGCGTTTAGTTCTCTCTATCCGGAGGGAGTTACCATCCACACGATCAAGGACGCCATTGCTACTTTTGAGAGTTCGCTATCTACGCCCGATTCGCGCTTTGACCGATTTCTTCGCGGCGAGCCCAATGTTTTGAGCGCCGAAGAGATGAAAGGCTATGATCTCTTTAAAGCCTATGGGTGTGTGGCTTGCCACCAAGGCATGGGTGTTGGCGGCAATATGTTCCAAACGTTTGGCATCATGGCGGACTACTTCGCCGAGCGGGGGAATCCTACGCCAGTCGATTTGGGGCGTTTTAATGTGACCAAGGATGAGCAAGATCGTCATGTTTTCAAGGTCCCTAGTCTCCGTAATGTTGCCCTAACTCCTCCCTATTTCCACGATGGATCAGCCAAACGGCTCGAAGATGCTGTCGCCGTTATGGCTCGTTATCAACTCGGGCGCCATCTGCCCAGCGATGAAATTGCTCTCATCGTCAAATTTCTCCGCACTTTAACCGGCGAATACAAAGGGCGTCCTCTAGACGCACATTCATGATGTTCTCACGCTTTTCCAAGAGACTCTTCCAGTTGCGTAGCTGGGGGTTTATTATCGGAACTCTTTCGTTGCTCGCTTTCTTATTCGTGAAGACTCAGGTGATTGACGCAACTGCACACGACCGTCTTCGTAGCAACTTGCGGCAGCTGAAAGAGTTCGACGCCACCTTGAACCAAGATGTTTTGAAGGTGCGCTACGGACAACTGTTTTCTTATGATCCATTGGTTGCTAATCTCTCTGCCCTTAAGTTCGCCTCTGCTGCACTGCGCACCCTTCCTTCTTTCCTCGGTCGGGAAACGCAAGACAAAATCACACGCCAGCAGGCGCAGTATGAGGAAGCACTAAAACAAAAAGAAACGTTGATCGAACGGTTCAAATCGCAAAATGCCGCTTTCAATAATTCCTTGCGCTATTTTCCCCTTGCCGCGGCCGAGGCGGCCAAACAGATAGAGGAGATTGACAAAAAATTTGCTTTACATTTGCGAAATCTCTTGGGCGATATTTTGCTCTACACGCTCTTTTCCCGTGATTTCCTAGCCGCGCAGATACAGGCAGAGCTTGGGGAACTTCTTAATGATTCAGGAACGACACAAACGGCGCCTCAGGTGCTGGTAAAGAATCTCCTTCCCCATATACAAACAATTCTCCATTATAAACCTCTCCTGGATGCTTCGTTGACCGAGATTCTCGCCTTGCCGACCATACAACAGGCTCAAGGAATCGAAGAGACCTATGACCACGCCTACGATCAAGCCGCACAGACGGCTTCTATCTATCGTTTGTATCTCTCTCTCTTTTCTGTACTCCTTCTTTGCTGTGTCATATACGACGTTGCGAAACTGAAAAGAGCGCGGAACGCCTTACATGCGGCAAACGTGCATCTTGAGCGTCGTGTGTATGAACGCACAGAGGAACTACGTGAAGCCAAAGACACAGCCGAAGCCGCCAATCGCGCCAAATCTGAGTTCTTGGCGAATATGAGTCATGAACTGCGCACGCCCCTCAATGGCATTCTTGGTATGAATCGCCTGTTGCTCGATACGCCGCTCACGGCCGAGCAGCGTGACTATACGGAAACGGCAGTCTCCTCAGGAGAATCCCTGCTCGGGGTCATTAACGACATCCTTGATCTCTCGAAAATCGAAGCCGGAAAACTCGAGCTTGAAACTATCGATTTCAAACTTGATGCTGTGCTCAAGGATGTCACTAGGCTCTTTACCGGACTGGCGCAAAACAAAAGGATAAAACTCGCGACACTTATTCCCACGACTCTTCCTACCGCCGTGCGTGGTGATCCGGTCCGTTTACGGCAAATCCTCACCAACCTTCTTGGTAATGCGCTTAAATTTACGGATCAAGGCGAAGTCCTCGTGCGCGTTTCAATCTTAGAGCACGCCGAGATGCATGCGATGTTCCGTTTCGCTATTATTGACACTGGTGTTGGCATTCCGGCAGACCGACTCGCCCGTCTCTTCAAAGCGTTCTCGCAAGCCGACTCTTCTACCACTCGTCAGTACGGGGGCACGGGGCTCGGGCTTATCATCAGCTGCAAACTGGCTGTGATGATGGGTGGAGATGCGAATGTCGCCAGCGTTGCTGGGCAAGGGAGTGTCTTCTGGTTCACGGTAAAGCTAGAACTACGCTCAGAGACAATTCAGGCTTTTCCTATCCCGGACAAAGAAGGCATGTCTTATACTCCTGAGCGCCAGCGGTCGCTTCATATCCTCTTAGCGGAGGATAATGCAGTCAACCAGAAGTTTGCTGTGCGGCTCTTGGAGAAAATGGGGCACCGCGTCGTGGTCGCTCATAATGGGAAGGAGGCGCTTGCTGCGGTTGATCAAGCTGTGTTCGATGTCGTGTTGATGGATTGCCAGATGCCCGAGCTGGATGGCTACGAGGCCACGCGCGTGATCCGCGCACGCGAAGCCCTTCACTCTTCACGTTCGCGTCTTCCTATCATTGCTCTGACCGCACGCGCGATGCAGGGAGACAAGGAACTCTGCTTAGCGGCAGGGATGGATGACTATCTAACGAAGCCAATAAAGCCGGCAGATCTGAAAACCATCCTCAACCGCTGGAGCAGCCAAGCGTTGGACGTTTCCCAAGAGCGTCAAGAAGTCGGCTCTCTCGTTGGGGAACTCGAAGCTCTCGTATATTTGGATGACCGAGGCGCTGCACTAGGAACTATGAAGTGACAGTTGCCAACAATTTTACTGACGTGGGAGGCGTCGTCGCTGCTCTAGATAGCGCTTTCTCACTTGCATGAGAAACGCATGGGTCTCCGGCCAGCGATAGTCTTCATACGTGTAGAGAAAAGGATGAAACGCCTTGTGGTGGTACAGCAATGTCACCTCGGCGTAGATGCCTTGCGAGAGATAGAGACGATGGGCTTGGTCCTTGGTGGACGCTAAGACGAGCTTTGTAGCGTCAATGTAGCCAGGATCCAGATTGATGCGGCGCGGCGACGATGGAGTAGCAGCGGAGGATAGCGTCAGTTCATGCACATTGGTTTCTAGCTTGATACGGACAAGCTCTTCCGGGGAGATCAACGGCTCAAACGTGAGAAATCGTCGCAACAGGTTGTCTCCCATTTCTGCTCGATAATATGCGGTGGTGTTCCACGGGAAGACCTCACTCTCCAGATCAATGGCGCCGTAGTCTTGTTGCAGCCGTGTGGCGGCGGAGGCGAGCAGGGACGGCTCAGCCGCAAGCAGCGCAATGAGCAATTTCACTGGCTGTGGTGGAGTAGGGAGGCCCATGTTCACCAACGAGTCGGAGAGCCAGGGACGGGGAGAAGCGGAGAAGAGGAACTCTAAGCTCCGTTTCCTCGTTTCTCCGTTTCTCTGCTTCCTTCCCTGAGTGTGAGCAGTCGATCATAGATGGCGTGCGCAACCTCGTCCTTACTCATCAGAGGGAAGGTTTCCATTCGCTCGGTACGGTCGATAATCGTCACAATGTTGGTGTCATGCGCAAAGCCAGCTCCCTCTTGCGTGACATCATTGGCCACGATCATGTCAAGGTTCTTGGTCCGTAGTTTCCGCGCGGCGTTTTCTAGGACGTTCTCAGTTTCAGTGGCAAACCCTACATGAAGGCGGTTGCCTTTCTGTGTACTGAGTCCTGCGAGGATATCGGGGTTGCGAGTTAACTCAATAGAAAAATTCCCGTCCATTTTTTTAATCTTCTGTGGCGCTACTCGAGCTGGACGGTAGTCGGCAATAGCAGCAGCGGAGACAAGCATGGTCGCTGTTGGATAGTGGTTGAGAATAGTCTTCTGCATTTCTAGGGCGGTTCGGGCAGGACTGAACCGCACGCCGCGCGGTGGATCGAGTGAAGTCGGTCCACTGACGAGTGTAACGTCGGCTCCTCTTCGCCACGCTACGCGCGCCATGGCAAACCCCATTTTACCGGTTGAACGATTGGTGATGAAGCGGACGGGATCGATGGGTTCCGCGTTGGGACCAGCGGTGACAATAATCCGTTCGCCGTGGAGATCTTTTTTGGTTAGCGCTGCCTGGACGTCTTCGATGATGTCCGCGGGGTCGGCTAGTCGTCCTTTGCCCTCGTATCCGCACGCGAGAAATCCTTCGGCAGGTTCGATGAAGCTATAGCCCAGACTCTTTAATTTCCGCATGTTTTCCTGAACGATCGGGTGTGCGTACATGTGGACATTCATCGCTGGAGCGATCAACACCGGAGCCGTAGCGGCAAGCAAAACCGTGCTGAGTAGATCGTCCGCGACGCCATGAGCCAGTTTAGCAATGATATTAGCTGAAGCTGGCGCGATCAGGATCGCATCTGCAGTATCGGCTAGACGAATGTGGCCAATCTCGGATTCTTGCGTGAGATTGAACGTCTCGGTTGAAACCGGATTGCTGGAGAGCGTCTGTAATGTCAAAGGAGTGATGAATTCTTGAGCGTTCTTAGTCATGATGACGCGGACATGCGCTCCTTCTTTGACCAGAAGACGAACGATTTCTGCGGATTTGTAGGCGGCAATACCGCCTGTGACGCCCAGTACGATGCGCTTTCCTGCTAACATAATTCAATTCTTATGGTTGAGGGTTACTCTTGTTTTCTTAAAGAACATCATGAGAAGTGATTATGCGGATTCAATTGCTTATATATTTCTGCCGTAAAATCTGAGACACTATTACACTGATTCTGCCCAGGAGGTAAGTGGAGCACAGCCTTCTTGCCTATAGTTTGTGGGAATGCTTGCATGGCGCCATGAGACACGCCGTGCATCGCCACACTGCTTTGACAATGATCTCCTTGACCTTTTTTTGACCTTTGGCATTATGGACCCCACGTAAGTAGAGGTCGGTACGGAAAAACAGTCACATTGAGCAATCTAGTGCATTCAAAAGCGAATCTTTCTTCTGCTGTCCCTCTAGCACCCCACCAGCTTGTTATTGAAGAGCTGCAACTCGTTGAGCGACAGCTCGCGGCCCGCGTCCAATCTCGCGAGCCTCTCCTGAACGAGATTGGACAGTATCTCATTAACGCCGGAGGGAAACGGGTGCGACCCGCAGTCGTGCTTCTCATGTTTCGCGCCTGTGGGGGGACTGATCCCACCGATATTGTTGACCTCGCTGCCGCCCTCGAGCTGATCCATTCCGCATCGCTTCTCCATGATGACATTATTGACGGCGGCGCGACCCGTCGAGGGAAGGTCTCGCCATTTCATCGGTTTGGTTTGGCCAATAGTCTTGTCGCTGGAGATTTTCTGTTTAGTCAGGCTTTTGGTCTATGCGGCCGATTTGAGGAGAGAGTAATCACCTGGGCGGCGGACGCTTGCATCCTCCTCACCGAGGGTGAAGTGATGCAAGGGCGCTTCCGGCACAACCCAAACGTGACCCGAGATGATTATATTGAAATCATTTCTCGGAAAACCGCTTCTTTATTTGAGTTAGGCGCACGCGTTGGAGCCTACATGGCAGGCGCCTCCCCCGAAATCGTGGAGAGTATGGCTGCTTGTGGATTCGCTGTTGGCATGGCGTTTCAAGTTATTGACGACCTGCTCGATGTGCAAGGCAATGGAGAGCAAACCGGAAAACCGACCGGAGTAGATCTGAAAGACGGGAATCCTTCGCTTCCACTCGTTCTGGCGATCGCGCTTGATCCTGAAGTAAAACGAGTGTTTCAGAAAAAGCAACCGACGGCGAGCGAAATTACAGATGCGCTCGACCGAGTGCGAGCTCTAGGAGTGTTGGCTGAAGTTCAAGCGTTGGCGCATTCTTATGGCAAACAAGCCCTTATCGCGTTGGATCGACTGGCGCCGTCGATGTACTACGATAGCTTGTCTTTTTTTATTCACCAGATGATTGACCGGACAGCCTGACCGCGTTTTCAGCAAACGAGCCTGTTTCAGGCCATGGCTTCTGATTCGACACGCGAACTTCTTCTTCAGATAACCGCCTCTCTGAGGCATTATACTGAAGCGCTTCGAGAAGGCGGCGTCTTCGGCCTTCCACAAGCGTTGCAAGAAAATCAAGAGAAAGCAGAGGAATTGAGAAGCCGAGCGATTGAGACACTACGGATGGCCGTGACAGAGCCTGCGCCTCGACTGCCTTCTTCCTCTTCTTTTCAACCGAAGCCAACCCTTGCTTCACGAGGTCCGGTGGGACAAGCTGGAGATCTCTTCCTTTCTCCAAAGGTGCAAACCGTGCAAACGCTTGAGGAATTACGCGCTGAAATTGGCGACTGTCGTCGTTGTAAACTGTGCCACGGTCGTACACAGATTGTGTTTGGCGTAGGGGATCCCCACGCTGAGCTGGTATTCGTAGGAGAGGGACCTGGGCGAGACGAAGATCTCAGAGGCGAACCCTTTGTGGGACGCGCCGGGCAACTGCTGACCGAGATCATCACAAAAGGCATGAAGATGCGACGCGAGGATGTCTACATTTGTAACGTCGTCAAATGCCGTCCTCCGGACAATCGTAATCCTGAACCCGATGAAATCGCCGCTTGTGAACCTTTTCTCATTAAACAACTCGAACTCATCAAGCCTCGTCTTATTGTTGCGCTCGGTACGTTCGCCGCGCAGACGCTTTTGAAGACAAAAACCCCTATCTCTCGGCTGCGCGGCAATTGGCATTCCTACCAGGGCATCAAGCTCATGCCTACGCTGCATCCTGCTTATCTCTTACGCAACCCAGCAGATAAGAAACTGGTATGGCAAGATATTCAAGCTGTGCTACGAGAAATGGGGAGGCTATGAGCACGTGCTAATTCGAGCCTGTACTGTCGTCACGGCTCTCGTGGGAGTTCTGTTAGGAGCGGCGAGCGCGCCAGCGGCGGTGACCAGCGTGTCCTCGGCGCACGTTAATCTCATTGTGCTTGACACGACTATCAATCCAGCTGTCGTTGATTTCATCCATGAAAGTATTTCCTCTTCCATGCAAGATGGCGCGGCGGCGCTGATCATTCAGCTCGATACCCCGGGCGGTTTGCTCAATTCCACCAAAACTATTGTGAAAGATTTGCTCAGTGCTCCGTTACCTATCATTGTCTATGTCGCGCCCAGTGGCGCTGGCGCTGGGTCTGCCGGCGTCTTTATCACGATGGCTGGCCACATCGCTGCGATGGCGCCAGGGACGACCATCGGCGCCGCTCATCCCGTCAGCGGTGGCGGGCAAAATATCGAAGGCGACATGCGGGAGAAGATCGAAAACTTCACAGCCTCTTTCAGCGAGAGTATTGCCCAACGTCGCGGACGCAATGTGGAGTGGGCGGAAAAAGCCGTGCGACAGAGTGTCTCGATCACTGAAGTTGAGGCGTTGCAGAAGAAAGTGATTGACGTTGTTGCCTTGGACATTCAAGATCTTTTGAAGAAGGTTGAAGACCGAAAAGTCGAAGTCGGCAACACCAAAGTGACGCTCAACTTTAAAGCCGCACGCGATGCGAATGGCCATGTTCCTGTTGTGACGTTGGAGATGCGGTTGAAACATCGGCTGCTTAATCTCATCGCTGATCCCAATATCGCCTATCTCCTTATGCTTGCCGGGGTGGTTGGCATCTATCTAGAGTTCTCTCACCCGGGCGCTGTTTTTCCTGGGATAGTTGGCGGTATTTGTCTTCTCCTTGCTTTGACTGTCTTTCAGGTGCTGCCCATTAATTCCACTGGTGTTTTGCTATTACTCCTCGGGATAGGTCTTCTCATTGCCGAACTCTTCGTTCCCAGTTTTGGTATCCTCGGCGTAGGCGGGATTTTTTCGTTTGTCCTCGGATCGCTGTTTTTATTCGACGCGCCAGCAGAAGAATTAGCGGTGGATCGGAGTCTGATTGTCACTTCAGCTTTGTGTGTCAGTGTTTTTATGTTGTTCGTGGGAACCCTGGCCGTACGGACGTGGAAACAGCGTCCAGCCTCTGGACAAGAAGGGCTGATTGGGGAAATTGGCGAGGTGCGCGAACGGATTGCTCCGAGAGGCAAAGTCTGGTTGCACGGCGAATATTGGACTGCCGAAAGCGATGAAGAGATCAATATCGGGCAGAAAGTGCGTGTCGTTGGCCTCAATCACCTGGTGTTACGAGTGCGCAGGGTAACGCCGTAAACGCAGCGAGAGGAGGCGTGGTATGGGGTTCGGACCGTTCGGTATCGTTATAGTGTTTGGGCTCGCGTTGCTGATCAGCGGGCTTAAAGTGTTAGCCGAATATGAACGCGCGGTGATTTTTCGGTTAGGTCGATTGCAAGCCCATCGTGGTCCCGGCGTCATCTACGTGATTCCCTGGCTGGAGCGGATGGTGCGCATTGATATCCGCACCATCACCATGGATATTCCACCACAGGATGTGATAACTCGGGATAACGTTTCTGTCAAAGTGAACGCGGTGCTCTATTTTCGCGTGATCGATCCCAGCAAAGCAACTGTAGAAATTGAGAATTATCTGTTTGCTACTTCACAATTGGCGCAGACTACATTGCGGAGCGTGTGTGGACAAGCAGAACTCGACGACCTGTTGGCCGAGCGGGAAAAAATCAATTCTCATCTCCAAACGATTCTCGACTCGCAGACCGACCCGTGGGGAATTAAGGTGTCGCTCGTCGAGGTAAAACATATCGACCTACCCCAAGAAATGCAGCGTGCGCTAGCGAAACAAGCAGAAGCCGAGCGCGAGCGGCGCGCGAAGATTATTAACGCGGAAGGTGAATTTCAGGCTGCCCAGCGATTGGCGGACGCCTCAAAGATCATTGAAGAACATCCGGTAGCTTTGCAGTTACGCTATCTACAAACCCTCTCCGAAGTCGCAGCGGAGAACAATTCGACGACGCTCTTCCCAATCCCGATTGATATTCTTTCTGTCTTTCTCAATGCTGGGAAGAAAATGACCTAACTCTCCAACCCGAATGCGCCTCTTTTCTTTTGGGAAGAGGAGCGTATCTTCCTTGCTTTATGTTGCTTTCTGATTTTGACTATGATCTTCCTCTTGAGCTGATTGCTCAAGAACCAGTGCGAGAACGCACAAGTTCCCGTCTGTTGGTGGTTGACCGTGCGACAGAACACCTTTCGCACCATGGTTTCTCGGATCTCGTTCATCTCCTTCCTGAGAGCTGTCTTCTTGTTCTAAATGACACCCGTGTGTTTCCTGCTCGTTTGCGAGGGCGCAAGGAATCTGGCGGCGTTGTAGAAGTATTATTACTGTGTCGCGCCAATGGAGAAGGGGAATGTTGGGAAGTGTTGTGCAAAGGGGGACAAAACCTGCGGGCTGGCGCGCGCCTCTATTTTCCTTCAGGGGTGCAGGGCGACTGGGTGGAAGCGCCTTGTGAAGGACGCGGCGTCCTACGATTTTTTTATCATGGCGACTTCTCTGTAGTGTTGGAGAAAATTGGAGAGATACCGCTGCCTCCCTACATTAAACGGGCTGTGGGCGGCCGTGCGGAAGACCGCGAGCGTTATCAAACCGTTTATGCTCATCAAGTCGGGGCCGTGGCTGCGCCTACGGCTGGGTTGCATTTTACGGACGAGCTGCTCGCTGCGTTGCGTCAACGAGGCGTCGAGACGCTTTTCGTGACACTGCATGTGGGAGCTGGCACCTTCCAGCCTATTCGCGTCGAAGAGGTTGAGCGCCACCAGATGGAGGAAGAAGAATACGAACTCAACGAACACGCAGTAGAGCGTATTACTGCCGCTCAACTCTCTGGCAGAAAAATCATCGCTGTGGGAACCACTACGACGCGCGCGCTTGAATCTGCTGCGACTGAAGAGGGCATTGTCCAGGCTGGTCGGCGACGCACTCGACTGTTCATGTATCCTGGCTATCATTTCAAAATTATTGACGGGCTCATTACCAATTTTCATCTTCCTCGGTCTACGCTCTTTTTGCTTGTTTCCGCCTTTGCCAGCCGAACCCTCATGCTCAAGGCCTACTCGGAAGCGATCACGCAACGCTATCGGTTTTATAGCTACGGCGACGCCATGCTGATTCTTTGAGTCTAATTTGTCGGTTGTCTGCGCGTGGATTGCTCAAGACTTCTCTCAGAATCCCGATAGGCACAAGATGAAGAGAGAGGCTGCAGTATTGTCTCTCCGCTATAGGCGACAATCGCAGGGGTAATGTCTGATGGAACTCACAACTGCACTTGTTTTCGGGTGTATGGCGCTCGGTTTGTGGCTGCTGTATGTGGCGTTGCGCTCAGGGCCAGAAACGGCTGGAGAAAAGCAGCCAACTCACATTGGTATAACGCCTGCGACGTTTGAAGGGCTAAGCGGCGAAGACGTTCTGCAGCAAAAGCCCGTACAGAAAAGTCATGGGGATACGGATGAGCAAGAGTCCCTGGACGCATTAATTTTGCGTCTGGAGAGTACGGATCCTCAGCAGGCCGAGCTAATGCGACAGTTTCGCCACTTTGTTGATGCTGTGGCTGAACAATACAAGTTGCCGCCCTTGCCTGTGGCTGTGACTCAGGCTTTGCGACTGATACGACAAGAATTGCTGGATATTCGGGAGATTTGTCGAGTGCTTTCGGCGGACGCCGCGTTGGCTGGACGTATTCTGAGCTTGGCCCGGTCTCCAATCTTCGGTCTGCGACGCTTGCCGAACACCCTTCAGCAAGCAGTGAAGGTGCTGGGGCTACAGAGTTTACGACGCATCTTAGTGACGGCAGGAGCACAAACGTTATACGGAGGGCAGTCCGAAGCTGCCGCCGCAGCATGGCGTCATTCTCTGGCGACTGCTCTGGCGTGCCAATTTTTGGCCAAGCGAGGCGGATCCATCGAGAGCGATCAAGCATTCTTAGCGGGTTTACTGCATGATGTCGGCGCTTTGGTCATGCTCCATGGCAATCGAGCGCAGTTCGATAAAATGTTGCAAGATAATTACGGGAAATATGGCGGTAAGAACCTGACGCTTGATGAGTTCGAAACCTTCGCTTCGAAAGCCGCGGGGCGCGACTTGCGCTTTTTCTTCGGCCAGTGGGTGGACTCGACCGGCGTCCCGGAGTTCCGCGCTGAATACCGCACGCTGCGCACCAAAGCCGGCTTCCGCGTTCCGGGCACCATTAAGCAAGAT
>CAZUFQ010000117.1:0-11724 GCA_964618735.1 uncultured Enterobacteriaceae bacterium | reverse complement strand
TCTTTTCTCCCGAAAAGCAAATGATTTTTTCTCTTGCAATAACAACTTACTGTGCGGTTGTCCGTCCTGCTTTTTGGGCATGATACTGTTTGAGCGCTGGCATCACTTCTTGTTGGAAGAGCGTCATGTGCTTCACTGTTTGTTCGTGTGTGGCGTTTCCTGGTCCTGCGCCCACAATAATGTAGCCAAACCCGTCCAGGTAATCATAATCTGCAATCAGCTTATCAAGCACGGTCTTAGGTGTCCCCGCAATAGGACTCGGGAATTGTGCTCCTTCATTAAACCGCCCAGCAAGAAATCCTCGCAGCGAATTTTCGGTGACATAGCCAGGTGGGATAAGAAAGTGCAGGGGAATTTTAAACGCCTTGCTAAGAAAGAATTGCGCATGTTCCGCCGCTTCATCCTGTGCTCGCTGCTCATCGTCGGACACATACATGCCGGGGGCATAGCCCAGTAGCGCCGGATCAGGTTCGTAGGCAAATTTTTCTCGCGCTATTGTGCGGTATGAATTTAGCAAACGTTTCACATTCTCAATTGGCGTAAACACTGATACGTAGGGATACTTGTACTGAGCTGCGAATTCAATAGTCTCAGAACTGCCCGCCGACGGCATCCAAATTGGTGGATGTGGTTTTGTGTACGGGCGCGGCCAAACATTCACATAACGGTACTGAAAGTGTTTGCCTAAATGCTCAAATGGACCCGGCTCTGTCCATGCACGTATGATCAGATCGTGCGCTTCATAAAACATGTCCCGCGAAAATGTCGGATTCAGATCTAAAGAAAAATACTCGCAGCCAATGCCGCGGACGAAGCCAGAAATAATACGACCCCGCGTCACCACATCGAGCATAGCGATCTCTTCTGCGACGCGTAAGGGGTTCGCTCGCAACGGCAGACCATTCCCCAGGATCGCGATCTTCGCGTTCTTCGTGCGCCGGGCCAACATCCCGGCAATGATGTTTGGCGAGGGCATCAGGCCATAAGCATTTTGGTGATGCTCATTGACGCAGATGCCATCATACCCTAGGGCGTCGGCGTATTCGAGTTCATCAAGGTAACGATTGTAGAGATCAGCGCCTTTGAGAGGATCATAAAAAGTATTGGGAAACGTCACCCAAGAAGACTCGTATTTTTCGTCGAAGTCCTCGGGATAATCTGTCCACGGCATCAAATGGAAGAAATAGGATTGCATAGGTGCTCCTGCGGTTTAGCGGAGAAATTCTATCACGGCCCGTGCGAATTCATCCGGCTGTTCTATGGTCGGATCATGTCCACATTGGTCAATGTACGCCACCTGAGAAGCAGGGAGTAACTTTTTGTACTCCTCCGCATACACCGGCGGGATAAGCTGATCTTGTTTGCCCCACACAATCAGTGTCGGCACACTCGCTGCACAAGCGATACGGCGTCGCAGTTTGGGGTCATGAAGGTAGGGGTTCCATGAGAGCCGCGCAAAAGCGCTGCGATCATGAAACATCTGCACGATCGTGTCCACACCAAAATCCTTCGGCATAACCGCCAGCGCTTTTGAGAGATCATGAAAGACGAGCGGCAAAATGTTTTGTGGCGGAATGCGAAACACATCCGGCATGGGCGCTTCAGGAATGCGTAGGCCAGCAGCGTCGATCAGCACCATTTTCTTCACTCGTTCGGGATGAAACACCGCGAACTCGGCGGCAATCCAGCCGCCGAGGGAGGCCCCTGCAATACGAACTGGCCCCTGTAATTTCAACGCGTCTAATACATCAAGATAATGAAAAACCATATCGTCCATACCAGTAAGCCAGTCTGGCAGCGGCGAGGGACCGAACCCTGGATGATCGGGCAGAAAAACGTGAAATTGTTGCGCCAACCGGTCGATCCCTTCTGTCCACAGGCCAGCGCCGGCAGCGCTATGCAGGAACAGCAGAGGCTCGCCCGAGCCGGCTTCAAAAACACGCACCTGGTAATCCCCGGCCATGATCGTGCGTTCATAGGGTGTAGTCATGAAGGACCTCCTCTTGCCCCAGTGTCCAGGTTACGGACTATTTGGCAAGGGAGGCCGAGCTGGCGCCACAGGCAAAGCCGCGTCGCCATTGCGGAGGAATCGAAACACGCTCTTTTGTCAAACGAGGACACAGCGCGGAAGGGCGTCTGAATCTGGAACTGTACTACTCTCATTTATTCATTGGCAGTGTACGCGGCGTTGCGTAGGAAGGAAACACGTGAAACAATCTTGTAGGGGACAAAGAAAGGCGGAGGTAATGAGTCTGAAATGGCAACTTTGGCTGGAATCAATCTTTGCCCCTGGACGTCTCAGGGATCGACGCGAGCGATTGGCGGCAGAACATCCTGTGATTATTATGGGGCGAGGAAAATCCGGCACTCGCCTCCTCGCTTGGGCGTGCACCGCTTTAGGCGTCGCTACCGGCTCCACTCAGCGCCGGCCGTCCGGAGACATTGAGCATCGCTACTTCCGTCAGACCGTGAGAACGTTGGCGCGTCGCAACTTGACGGCGCGCACGCCTGCGGATTTCCATCCTTGGGACGTGGCGTGGTTTCAGCACGCTGTGGATCAGGCGTGGTCGATGCTGCGGCAAATCCAACCTCATGCCGCCATGTGGGGATGGAAGTGGCCAGAGACATACCTGGTCGCGCCGCTTGTGCTGCATACCTTCCCGAGGGCGCGCTTTATCCACATCGTGCGTGACGGCAGAGATGTGGCCTTTAAGCATCATCTTACTGACGACCTGAATCGGCCGTTGGGCCAAGCCTTATTACATCATTTGGGAGCCCAGGCCGGACCGCATTATCTGCAGGCGGCGCGTTCGTGGCAATACCAGGTGGAAGTCTACCGCCAATTTACTGAACACCTCGACCCCGAACAGCATTTAGATCTTACCTACGAGGATTTGTGCAGCAACCCGCAGTGGACACTGGAGCGCGTTGCTGCATTTCTGGGGCTCCCTATGACGAAGGCGGCTCAAGACTATGCGAGAACAATTCGTCAGGACAACATTGAGCAGTTTCGCCAGGCCCCTGAGTTCCAATTGCGTGAAGTGGAGGCCGTGATCGGATTGACTTTGGCCGCCTGGGGCTATACGCCGGTGACGTCTTCGCTCATCACGCCGCCGTTAAGCGCTGCGCCATGAACATCGTTCCGTAAAGTGCGCGGTCTGCGACGATTCCTACCTTCTTGCCTGACTGTAGTTATTTGCGAAGTTGACAAAGACTATTTGGCGAAAAGCGAAGCCCCTGTCAGCTCAGGAATCGCTCTCGCAATTCTGCCGGGACAAGGGGACACGCTTGAGCCGGAGGAGGAAACAAACGGTGACGAATACGGGCCATACTGTCGTAGCCTCTATCCCTCAGAGGCGCCGGAACGCAGGCAAGCATTTCTCCTAACACACGCCAGAATCCCCCCAAGCGGCGCAAGAGGTAGCTGACCGCCGTGGATCGCGTGAGGAGGTTCCCAGCGCCAGTCAGCACAACCAGACTGTCGGGTAGCGTTTGATGTTGGGCCTCAGGAACCGCCGCAGCAAAGGCGTTGCTTGCAAGAGGAGCAAAACGAAATCGTTCGCCGCTATGATCTTTGGCTAACAGAAACCGGACAGTTCTATGGCACAACCCACAGTGACCATCATAAAAAATGGTGTCTTTCCCCGCCGTTTTGAGTGGCGCGGTCCATGAAAGAGAAAAAGTAATCACGTGTAATTTGGGGCCCGCGTTTTACCAGCCTACTTTATCTAAATGATTACCGTCGTTTTCGCCTCAACATTTTCCCACTTCGTTCTCCAGTATGCTGTCCCTGCTTGGCAGTGACGTTGCCGTTCACAATGACGTAATCAATACCCGATGGATACTGGCGTGGATCTTGGTACGTACCGGTTTCGGCAATCCTTTGTGGATCGAAGATCACTAAGTCGGCAAAAGCGCCGGCGCGGATGACGCCACGATCAGCCAGTTGAAATTTCTGCGCTGGGAAACCAGTCATGCGGTGCACGGCGTCTTCAAGTGAGAAGAGCTGCTGGTCGCGTACATAGGCTCCGAGCACGCGCGCGAACGTCCCATACAGACGAGGATGTGGGCTACCCTCAACAGAGGGAATGCCGTCAGAGCCAATCATGGTGGCGGGATGCGCCAGCACGCGACGCACGTCGGCTTCATCCATACCAAAAATGACGGCGACTACGCCTTCACCTTCTTCGCTTAAAATCTGGTCAACGGTTTCTTTGAGCGGTTTACGAATCAATCGACATAGCTCTTCGAGCGTTTTTCCTTCGTACTCATGATTGATCGCGGTTGACGCGATGAAGACATCAGACGAGGAAACAAGATCTAACATTCCGCCTCGCGCCAGTGCGGACAGCGTTGTGCTTCCCGCTGTATAGGGGTACGCATCAGAGGAGATATCGAAGCCTCGGGCGCGCGCTTGTTCAACAAGCGCAAGACTCTCTGCTACCTTGCCCCAATTCTCACGACCCATGGCTTTGTGATGCGAAATCTGCACGGCGACGCCAGCTTCTTGCCCAATACACAACGTCTCCTGAATGGAGTCAAGCAATTGTTCAGATTCATTGCGCATGTGAGTTGCATAGAGACCGCCATAATTGCCTACAACTTTCGCTAAGGCGATCACTTCTGCAGTTTTGGTATGCGGCAGATAATAGAGCCCAGTCGACATGCCTACGGCCCCGGCTTCCATCCCCGCGCGCACCAGCTCTTGCATGCCGGTCAACTCTTGTGCTGAGGGTTCCCGTTTTTCAGCGCCAAGGATGGAGTACCGCACGGCGGCGTGGGGCACGAGAGCGGCAATGTTGAGCGAGGCGGGATTTGTTTCCAACGTGTGGAAGAATTCTTCCGTCGTCTCCCAAGAAAAATTGCCGCTGGGGCCAAAGAGTTGCGCTCCAAAGCCGCGGATGTAGGCCTTATACGCCGCCCCCGCTGGCGCAGCCCCGAAGCCACAATTACCGATCACTTCCGTTGTGACTCCCTGCCGGATTTTGAAATCACACAAAGGACGATCGAGGAGCGCAAAATCGTCGTGCGAGTGTACATCAATAAAACCTGGAGAGACGACTCTCCCCGTCGCATCAAGCGTCCGCTGCGCAGCCCCGCTTACGGAGCCAATATCAACGATGCGCTCATTTTCAATAGCGAGGTCGGCGACAAAGCGGGGACGACTCGCGCCATCAATAATGGTTCCGTTGCGGATAAGCAGATCGTAGGGCATGAGGGAAATCCTCTTCTAAAACACAACCGGCAACTCCAGATACTCGCGATAGATAGAGTCACGATGCTCCAATAATAATGGCGAGACGGCCGCCGTCACCACCGGATTCTTTTCCGTGTAAAAAGCGCGGAACGCTGTCGCCATGGGACACAGTTCCGGCGGAAGGGGCTGCACGAGCGCCGCGAAAGTAGCCCAATAAATATCTAACGCAGAGAGCTGATTGCCGATAAAGAACTTGTTGCCTTTGGCGTATTGCTGCTCTAGCTTTGCGCTCAGGAACCGGAGAATCTCCGCCATCCGGGCCGGGGCCGCCTCGGCCGCCTGGGCGCTATAGCCATACTTTGTGCCAAACTTGAGCCAGAAAGAGCGAGTCCCTTCGTCGGTCTGCGGATTCGTTACAGTGCCGTGAATCATGGTGAGCCGTTTGGACCACGCAAACCCGTTCTCTCCACAGATTTCATTGATGTAGCCAAACATCAGCACACGATCTTCGATGTTCGCCGGGATCAACGCTGGCGTGGGTTGCAATCGTTCCGCGAGATGGAGTTGTTCAATCCAGGTCGAACGTGGGCGTTCATCGTCCCAAATCGCCACTGGAGCGCTCCGCTGAGCGGTCCACTCGAACAACTCACGGTCCGATCCGTCTTTTCCTGCCGCCGTCACTGGCGTGTAGGGAATCTTCTTGATGCGGAAGATTTCTTTACACGCCTCACGCCAGGGACCCGGGACCGGATAGGCGCCGAGAATGAGTCGCAGACCGGACGTCTGCTTCGCCTCTGCAATGCTCGCGTACTGCAATTTGATGTCAGACATACCGATTTCTTGAGCCATGGTTTTTCCTCTTCGCTTTCGCAATTAAACAGGTTTAAACTTCGGTACAGAGATTTCTTCGGTCCAGTCGTCGAAGGTGACTTGGAGCGGCATGCCAATTTTCACCGCCTCAAGAGCACATCCAATGATGTTCGTCATCATCTGCGGCCCCTCGTCGAGCGTAACGAGCGCTACTACATACGGCACGTCTGCAGAAAACGCTTGCGTCACCGGACGGTAGACAATTGTGTACGACAACACCGTAGCGCGGCCCGAGGCTTTGATCCAGTTCACTTTGTCACTCATGCATTTGGTGCAGTACAGGCGCGGATAAAATTGATGATGATCGCAGTCCGCACACTTCTGAATATGGAGTTCGTGCTTTTTACACCCGTCCCAGTAGGGTTGTGTCTCTTTGGTGGGAACCGGAACTGGTTTTGGTCCTGGAGCCGCCATTAGTTGTTCTCCTTTCCCAAGATCATCGAGCAATGGGTAGACATGATGCCGCCTTGACCATGGACAAACGCGATTTCCGCATCTTGGACTTGACGCGGACCGCATTCGTCGCGGAGTTGACGCACGGCCTCTGTGATAGAAAACAGCGACCCCGGATGGCCAGGATGACAATGGGACATCAATCCGCCATGCGTGTTGATTGGCAGCTCACCGCCAAGCTCAATGCGCCCGCCTTCGACAAACCGTCCCCCTTCACCCTTGGGGCAGAAACCAAGGTCTTCTAACTCGATAATCACCACCGGCGTAAAACAATCGTACAGTTCCGCCACATCCATATCTTTCGGCCCTAGACCTGCCATGGCGTAGGCGCGTTCGCCTGCTTCTTTAGCAGCCGATGTCGTCAGGCTTTGCGCCTGGCTTATATGCTCGTGGGAGTGTCCCTCACCCACGCCTAAGATGTAAACAGGTTTCTTCTTGAAATCTTTCGCCCGCTCTGCTGAGGTCATGATAATTGCGGCCCCGCCGTCAGACACCAGCGAACAGTCCAGCAAATGCAACGGATGGGCGATCATTTTGGAGTTCAGCACATCGTCGATGGTAATGGGCTGGCGCATCTGGGCGGCAGGATTCATCGATGCATGCTTCCGGCAAGCCACGGATACCGCCGCCAGTTGCTCACTGGTGGTGCCGTATTGATGCATATGCGCCTGCGCGAGCAGCGCGTAGAACCCTGGGATCGGCGGACCATAGGGGCGTTCAAATTGGGCGTGCCCTGCGGTGGACATCGCCTCGATCGCTCGGTCCCGTGAGAGGCCAGATAGCATATTATCCGCCATCGTGATCAGCACAGTGTTGCAGACACCCGTCGCAATAGCCGAAGCCGCATGATGCATAATTGCGAGTGTTGTGCCTCCTCCCGTCGCCACATTGAGACAGTAGCGCGGGAAGATTTGCATGTACTCGGCAATCATCTCGGCATGGTACATGTACGGCTCGACCCACGACACACAGGTAATAAGTCCATCGACATCCTCTTTGGTAATGCCAGCGTCTTCGAGCGCGAGTTTAGCGCCTCTGACATAAAGTTGCGTGGCGCTATATTGCGGAACGACGCCAACCTCGGTGTCTGCCGCACCAACGATCGCCACTTTGCCACGGAGCGATTCCATGAGGCTTCTCCTCCTTCTTTCATAAAGTCACACCGCACCGTTCGACGCGGCGAGCGTATCGTAGCGGCTCTCTATCCTTGCTGTAAACCGCGCCACATCAAACTGCACAGCGGTAGAGCGCTCGCTTACGGTCTCAATTTGAGGAAGCAGCGACGTGTGAGGCGGCAATTTCTTCCAGTGATTTCTGACGAGTTTCTACGCCCAACAGCGCCACTGCTGCAGCAAGCAGCACCAGAAAAGAACACATCGCCAGGAACACCGCCGCTTCTCCAAAATGTGTAAAAAGAAATCCGATCAAATAAGGAGAAAGGATAGTGGTAAAGCGTCCGGTAGCGTGAGACAGTCCAACGCCAGACGTTCGTAGGCGCGTCGGAAACAGCTCTGGAGTATAAATACCCGCGCTCAACGCAATCTGGATATTCATGACTACAACAAAACAAAAGCCGAGGAGCATAACCGCTTCGGGCGCACGCGCCTGTCCATACAGCACGATCAGCACGGCCTGTGACAACGAGAGGCCAACGATCGTCCATCTGCGCCCCCAACGGTCCGCCACCAAAGTTCCAAGAAAATTGCCGGGGATGGCGCCGATCGCCATGACGCTAGTGAACTCAAATGAACGGACCATCGACAACCCGCGCTGCACGAAGATCGCGGGCATCCAAATCGTAAAGGCGAAGACAATGGTAGTGCCAATGACCCACAGCGCAATCCCGAGCAATGTCCGCTGTAAAAGAGCGCCGTGGAATAATTCTCCTATCGACGCAGCGGTAGCGGAAGAAGCCAACGGCGTCGCCTTAAGTAGCGCCGGTTCAGGTTGAGGCAACGGTTCGCCGCGCTCTTGTTCTATTGCGCTCTCAATCGCGCGCATCACTGCTTCAGCTTCCATAGTGCGGCCCTGTTGCTCATACCAACGTGGTGACTCGGGCAAAGCACGTCGAAACCACCAAATGAATAGCGCGGGAATGCTCGCAATCACAAACATCCAACGCCAACCAAGGGTAGGAATGATGAGCCGTCCGGCGAACGCTGAAGCTGGCTGGGCAGTATTGGTGATCACCGCCAGTAACCCAGACCACCATCCGCGCGAGCGTGCCGGAGTGAATTCGGCAATCATGCTGTAGCCAATGACGATCTCAGCTCCAAGACCAAATCCAGTAAAGACACGCAGGATTAACAACGTGGTGAGGTTTGGGGCGCAGGCGCAAAGCAGGGCGCCGATTGAATAAATTAATAAGTTAACCTGGTACATCGTCTTGCGGCCGTAAAGATCGCCAAGCCGCCCGGCGACCAGTGCGCCAATCGCGAGGCCAAAGAACATCGCAGCCGCAAACTGGGCGATGCCTCCAACAGTGAGCCAGCCTGCCTCCACCAAACCAACGCCGACGACAGAGGTCATGTATAACTCAAAGCCGTCGAAGAACATGCCGAAGCCAATGAGGATGAGCAGCCGATAATGAAACTGACTCGGAGGAAGACGATCGAGACGCGCGCCGATGTTAGACATGAATCCTGAGCACCGAGCAATGAATCTACAGAAAAAAAGAGGACCTAGCTTTCAAACGCTTTATCGATCCTTTCAAAACGGCGGCGGATGAACTGGCGCGCTTCTTCATGGGTATGGATGTAGAGTTCGTTCTTTTTCACTGCGTTAACAACTTTCTCGGCCGCGAGTTCGGGCGTCAATACGCGACCACGCATGTTTTGCGCCTCTTCTGTGGTCTGCTGCCGCTGCGCTTGGGCGCCGCCAAGTTCAGCCGGTCGATTACGCTCGGAACGGTTGATATTGGTCGCCAGAATCATAGGGCAAAGGACTGAGGCTCCGATCCCATGTGGTTTGAGATCTCTCACCAGGCATTCAGTGAGCCCCACTACGCCATATTTGGCGACGCAGTACGCGCCGAGCCCTTGGTTAGGAGCAAGGCCCGCGAAGGATGCCGTATTGACAATGTGGCCACCTTGGTTTTGTGCGACCATGCGCGGAACAAACGCTTCCACACCGTGGATTACACCCCACAAGTCCACGCGAATCACCCATTCCCAGTCTTCATGCTTCATCTCTTGAATCGGACCAAAAATCGCTACGCCAGCATTATTGAAGACGAGGTGTGCGCCGCCGAAATGTTCCCAGGTCTTGTCCGCTAAGGCTTGCACTTGTTTGAAGTCGCCCACATCTGTCTTCACCCCGATCGCTTCCACGCCAAGCCCTGTGAGCTCTTGCACTGCAACGTCTAGCGGACCTTGTTCAATGTCAGCCAAGACTAAGCGCATCTTCTCTCGCGCTAGGCTCCGCGCCGTTGCCAAGCCGATGCCGCTGGCGCCGCCAGTGATGACTGCCACTCGACCTGCTAAATCCTGCATAGTTTTGTCCTTCCTCGTTTTTGTATGAATACACCCATCTCAGATTGTGTACGCGACCTTACAGAAGCGGTCAAGTTTGCGAAGAGCAACGGAGATCGTTCAATGGTTGTTGAGGATCGGGGCTTGTTGCTCCCTTATTGAGAATGGACTCACGGCGTTATAGATTTCCGCGTTCGGGCCGATTCTCAATGACGAAAGGAATAGAACCAGCCCCGCCTTCCGTTCTTCTCGTCGACGATGCGCCATCATGGCGGGGGAGGACTCAGGCTCTATTGTGCGAAACGACTTGTCGGACTTCCAGATGGCAAAACTACAGTTGAAGACGCGGCAAGACACCGCGTTGCCTTTCATGCGTGGGCGCCGACAGTGACAGGTCAATAAATATCTTCGTGAAAAATGCCGATAGAGAAGTCAGCAGTAATCTTGTGGAGCGACACTGCCGACTCAAGTTGTTGGTTCGGGACAGAAAGAGAAATCACCCGATGAAGATTCTTATTGCTGAAGATACGGCGACCTTGCGCCTCATGTTAACTACCATCCTAAAAAAATGGGGGCATGAAGTGATTGTCGCCCGCGACGGGGCCGAAGCCTGGCAAGCCTTACAGTGTCCTGATGCGCCACGGCTCGCGATCTTGGACTGGATAATGCCGGGAATGGATGGCCTGGAGATCTGCAAGAAGGTTCGGAGCCAAAATGCCAAAGGCTACGTGTACCTGATCCTTCTCACCGCAAAAGACCAGAGAGAAGACCTTCTCAAAGGGTTGGAAGCTGGCGCTGACGATTACGTGACCAAGCCCTTTAATGCTGCGGAACTCCGCGCCCGACTTCAGGTCGGAGAGCGCATTATCACATTAGAAACAGCCCTCCTGCAGAAGGTTCGCGAACAACAAGAGGCGCTTGCGCAGGTGAAGCAACTGCAGGGCTTGTTGCCCATCTGTATGCACTGCATGAAAATTCGCGATGACCGTGACACCTGGCATAAACTAGAAACTTACATTGAAGAGAATTCCCGGGTGATGTTTTCACATTCTCTGTGCGATGCGTGCTTGGCGGCGCATTACCCTGAAGAGGAAGACGATGGAGAGCACCAATCATGACGAACCTCATACCTACTGTAGGCGAGCAGGCAGAGGAGATGCCGTGCCTCAACGAAAGACAACTTCGGTCGCTGATCGAGCACACTTCCGATATCATTACCATCCTCAATAATGATGGTGCGATTCGTTACGAAAGTCCCTCCATTACCCACGTCCTTGGCTATGAGCCGAAAGAGTTATTAGGCAAGGATGCTTTCGATTTGGTCCATCCTGATGACAGAGCTGCTACCCGGCAGTTTTTCACTCACGCAATCCAGGCCGGAAAAGCTGGTCGTCCTCGGCAATTTCGCTGCCGCCATAAAGACGGCTCATGGCGGGTGCTTGAAGCTATTAGCAGCCTCTTCCTTGAAGAGGCGAGACCTATTGGGTTCATTGTCAACTCGCGTGACATTACTGAGCGAAAACAACTTGAGACGCAACTTGCGTTTGCGCAAAAAATGGAGTCGATTGGCCAGCTCGCTGCGGGCATCGCGCACGAAATCAACACCCCAGCCCAGTATGTCGGCGATAACATCCGCTTCCTGCAAGATGCGTTCTGTGACGTAGAAAAATTGTTGAAGAGTTATGAACAACTACTTGATGAAAACAAAAATGAGACCGTCGTTCCTGCGCTGAT
>CAZUFQ010000116.1:4311-11814 GCA_964618735.1 uncultured Enterobacteriaceae bacterium | reverse complement strand
ATATACGGGAGGGGACGGTCGACTTTCGCGCGCCAGATGCCTTCGACGATATGCAAATCTGTCCGACACAGTCCGGCTCCTCCAACGCGCACGATGACATCATCGGGCTCCTGAATTTGCGGATTCGGCAGCTCTTCCATTTGTAGCAACTGTTCGCGTGTGAGCGTTTCATCGAAGGTATGCAATCGCGCGGCTTTCATGGCGTTTCCCCCTCACGGCGATATTATTCTTGCGAGTATCCTTACGGGTCTCATACACCACGGGCGAGGTGGACGTCAACGGAAAGGGACGGCAAAAGTCCGGGCGAATCCGAAACGATATTGGACTTTTCGTTCCCAATTGTCCGATGTGGCCATTTTCAGTATGAGTTCGTGGATATCTCAGTAGGGTAGCTTTGGTCGTTCATCTAAATGGGCATGGTAACGACTCGCGTCAGAGCCCCAATCGAAAAACAACCCGGCGTCTTTGTTCCTCATCGCTGTGGCTTGCTGTTCACCTACGGTTAGACGCACGGTGTTAAGGAGGAGAGCTTCTCTTCTTCCTACTAAAGAAATGTAGGTTTCTACAAAGTAATCTCCTGCTAAGAACTCGAAATTGGTGCCATCCAGTGGTAAGAGAAAATGGTGATTGCAGGTGACACCGTTTTCCCCCACGAAGAGGCCACTGCCGCGTGCCATAGGGCCATCTCCGTACACCCAGACGTTGAAGGTTTGTACTGATTCTCCCCGATGAAGCTTCACAAACATATTTTCTACAATTGGGCCACGCTTCGCAGTGCTGTAGAGAAGGGTGCGGAGAAAACCTTTGGCCCCCCACGGGTGCCGTCGGGGCCGAAAAAAATTATAGTTGGCTGAGTCATCCGGACTGTACCGCGCCGAAATAAAGTGAGCCAAGCTGTCACCATGGAGATTGTTAGAGACAAGAGCGAGATTAGAATGGCTATAGTTTGCATAATGTCTTTTACGTTCCGTTGACACGATGCGGAGGAGGAGAATCAAAGTTCCCTCAGCATCGCATCGTTTCGGCCCTCTCGTAATTCCTATTGATTAGAGCAACTTTTTAATAGGACACCACCATCCGTAATGCCTTCTAGTGTGATAATCGACATTACGCAAAAGTCACTTGCCCTTGACGAGTGTTGACAGTAATGTCAACACTCTGGCATTATGGTAAAAATCAATTTTAAGGGACGAGCACCATGAGCGCCGACGTATTTTGTCATGGCAGTACGAGAGACGAAACCGATTTCATGGATCAAGGCGGCGCGGAAGGACTTCGAAGAATTCCCAGAAGGGGTGCAGAGTGAAATTTTGCGCGCCCTCACTATTGCCGCCGAAGGTCGGAAGGCCGATATTGCCAAGCCTATGCAAGGGCTAGGTTCCGGCGTTTTTGAGATAGTCCTTGCCTGGCGTGGCAATGCCTACCGGACAGTTTACGCCCTTCAATTAGGGACTGATATTTGGGTCGTGCAGGCGTTCAAGAAGAAATCAAAGACCGGCATCAAAACGCCCAAGCAGGAAATTGATCTTATCAAGGAACGCCTTAAACACTTGCGGAAGATGCTGAAATGACCGAGAAAATCGAACTGATGAGAGGCAGCGGGAATGTCTTTCGGGATTTCAATCATCCGAACGCCGACGTTGAACAGCTCAAAGGCATTCTGGCCGCCAAGATTATTGGCATTCTCGATGACCGGCACCTATCTGTCCGCAAGGCGGAAGGTCTGACCGGCGTGAAGGCAAGCGAGTTTTCGCGTATCCGCAACGCCCATCTGGAACGCTTCACGGTGGACCGGCTAATGACCATCATCAACCGCCTTAATTGCCGAGTGGATGTGAAAGGCTCCGTCAAGAGCGGCGCGCCAACGCTTGCACCACAGCCAGTTTGATTCTTTCTGTGAACGTTCCAAGTGTCGTGTACAATGTTGACCGTGCCACACCTAACAGTTGCGCCACCTGTGCGGGGCTACCCGCCGTTTTCGACAAGTTTCCGCGCGTGAGCAACCTGTTGCGGCGTCAGCTTGGGCTTGCGCCTCATTTTGACTCCGCACTTTATGGCCGCGTCCCTGCTCGCCTTTGTCCGTTCTCTGATGAGCGGGTGTTGAGAACTTCGTCAAGAGAGATTGCCATGATGTCGCTGACTTCATCTAGGCGCGGTTAAAGATGGGATCTTAGCTTTTGGCCGCTGGGGAATATGTTTGATGGCTTCGCCGGCCTGCTGCCTCGCCAGATCAAGCTCATAGGTCTTTTGCAGGTTCATCCAGAAATCCGCCGACGTGCCGAAATACTGCCCCAGCCGCAGCGCGGTATCTGCAGAAATCGCCCTCTTGCCGGCGAGAATTTGCGAAACACGGTTGGCCGGGACTTCGATCAGCCGCGCTAGCTCCGTGGCAGAAAGGCCGATCTCTGCCAGTTCATCGGCGAGGATTTCGCCGGGATGTATAGGTGTTCTCATGGTTCTTGCTCCTAATGGTAGTTGCCAATTTCAACAGAGTTGTTGGTTGCTGGCAATTGGATTTACTAGAAAATGGGTATGCACCCAGACGGCAGAAACGGCGATAACATGCCAGTGTAGAGTTGCGTGTTGAACAAGAAGACAAGGAGTTAACGCCGAATTTCCGCCAGCGCGCGCTTATGGTAAGAACAAAAGAACGCCCACGATGTGGACATCACAAGACTGCAATCATTACCACTGTCACCATGGGACAGCAGAAAGACAAGGAGATGCGCCATGCCGATCGAGTTCGGGATTTTCGATCACATCGAACGTATTCCAGGGGTCTCGTTGCAACAGCTCTATCGGGACCGACTAGAGTTCATCCAGCTCGCTGAACGCGGCGGCTTTACGGGGTACCACCTCGCCGAACACCATGGCTCCCATCTGTGCATGGCCCCGCAGCAAGCGGTGTTCCTTGCGGCGGTTGCCCAGGCGACGCAGCGGTTGCGGCTCGGACCGCTAGTGTTCTGCTTGCCGTTGCATCACCCTTTGCGACTCATTGAAGACATCTGCATGCTGGATAACCTGAGCGGAGGACGACTCGATGTCGGCATCGGGAGGGGCGTAGGATTCGCCGAGCACTTTTTCTTTGGTCATGCTCATACCGAGGCAATCGAGCGTTTCGACGAGGTGTTAGACATCGTCATCCAAGGGTTAACCACAGGCACGATCGACAGCCACAATCGTAAATTTCACGACTTCCCTGAAATCAATCTGTATATGGAGCCGGTCCAGACCCCCTACCCGCCGTTGTGGTATCCAGGCAACCTGGAAGCGGCCGCACGTCGCGGTTTGAACTATCTGTTCCCCGCCCGGCTCTCCAGACAGATGAGCGAAGTCTATCGGCAAATGTGTGCTGAGCATCGACAGGACCCGCGACGACTCAACCCTCAAGTAACCAAGCCGAAGCTCGCCAGTACGCACATGCTCTGTGTGGCGGACACCGACGATGAAGCGCGGTGCATTGGACACCGGGCCTGGGAGAGGCTCAAGCATAACATCTGGTCCGTGCATTGGTACGAGCCGAACCTCCTGGCGGAGTTGCCGATGGGCCACTATGAATTTCTGAACAAGGCCTTCGGCTCCGGAGTCCAAGCCGAGAAGGTCGGCAGCCTCGTGGTCGGCTCACCGGACACGGTGAAGGAGTACTTCACACAGTATGTGAGTGAAGGCAATGTTGACTACCTGGTGACGGCTTTTCCTTTCGGCGACATGACGCACGAGGAGGGAATGCGTTCCTTGCAGCTGTTCATCGACGAGATCATACCGGCGGTGCGGAGCATCAGTAGGTAAATTTGTATTATGATGCTGCAACTGGACAAAGCCCCATGAGACGCTTGCTTGTGTTTCAACATGTCTCTTTCGAAATTCTCGGAACGCTTCACCCCATGTTGAAAGCCCGTGGATTTCGTCTGCGTTACGCCAACTTCGGACGACATCCCCACGCCCACCCCGACATGAATCGCTATAATGGTCTTGTAGTGTTGGGCGGTCCGATGAATGTCGATGAGCATGCCCAGCATCCTCACCTCGCTGTGGAAGTGCAGCTGATTGGCCAAGCCATTGAGCAGGGCATCCCGGTGCTGGGGATTTGTCTGGGCGCGCAGCTGATAGCGAAAACCCTCGGCGCGCCGGTCTTCGCTAACGGAGCACAAGAGATTGGCTGGCATGAAGTCTCTCCTCTACCAGCCGCGAAGGAGGATCCGCTGTTTCATGACTTTGGCGTGGGAGAGAAAATCTTTCAATGGCACAGGGATGCGTTTGCTTTGCCAGCGGGAGCTGTCCCACTGGCCACATCCCAGACCTGTCAGCACCAGGCGTTTCGCTATGGTTCTTCAGTGTACGGGTTTCAGTTCCATCTGGAAGTTGATGCTCCCCTCATCGAACGGTGGCTCACGGCGCCTGAGCATTGCGCCGACCTTACTACCGAAGGAGGTCAGGCGGACCCTGCTATTATTCGTCAGGAAACATCCCTCTATATCCGCCGCTCCCAGCAACTGAGTGAACAGGTTTTTGGGCGGTTTATTGATCTCTTCAACCTTCCTCCAAAGCGCGCCGCGCTCCGCTCGCGATGAGGGGCAGACGCTGAACCTGCCCCTCTTATGCCGTAGAGAGGAGAACCCTGTATCCTCGGGCTCCGCCTCGCCACATTAGCCGCCGAGCTTCAAGGAGGAAAGCGGCGCACGGTCTACTACCGGGTCTCGCGCGACGCCCGTCCGCAATTTGACCGAGCCAGGAAAGCGTTCAAACGGATCCGGCAGATTGAGCTCCTTGGCGTATTCCCTCACCGCCGGCATCACCTCCTGTGCGAACAACCGCATGCTGTTCCTCCGGTCTTCATTACTGACCGTACCTTGCACCTGGAAAACGGTAAGGATACTCGTGCGGAGCAGCTGTAAGATGGTCTTGATCTGCTCCGTGACCGTCTTGGGCGACCCGACAATCATGAGATAGTCCTTCTGCGCCTTGTCATAGGCCGCCATCAATTTGCGGCGAACCTCGTTGTAATCTTTCCCGTCACTGGCGCTCTTCCCTTCCTGCGCTTGTTTCAGCCGCTCCGAGCTGACGCCCACCCAGCCCCCGCTCGGCATCCGCGCCAGGCGACGAATTGCATCTTTCGAGTTATAGCCCGGCGGTAGGGTGTGCTCCGGCCGCGAGAAGGCTCCCGGGCCGCCCCCGAACATAAAGCCTTTGCCCAACTCTCGGGCTTTCTCATCAGTGTCCGCCACGAACACGCTCATCAGGTAACCGAAGTTTTCCGGCCCAGCCTGATACCCGTGTTCGGCCGCAATATCGGCGTAGAAGTCCCACATATCGCAGGTCGGCCCCAGCGCCGTGACGAGCCCCATGTACGGGTAGGCGTGTTCTGCACACCAGCGGGCGGTTTCGGGACTCAGCACCCCTGGAATCCACATCTGCGGATGCGGCTTTTGGAATGGCAACGCCCAAGGGTTCACATGGCGATAGTGGAAGTGCTTCCCTTCGTACCGCCAGGGCCCCGGCCTCGTCCACGCTTGGATAATGAAGTCATGCGCTTCGTTGAAGTACTCCCGGTTGTAGGCTGGGTTGGCATTGTTGAAGAACTGCTCGCTGCCGGCGCCGCGCACCCAGCCCGTCACCAAGCGTCCACGGGAAATCAGATCGATCTCGGCCAGTTCTTCCGCCATGCGTAGTGGATGCTTGAGAACAGGCAGGGGATTCCCGATCAACACAATCTTCGCGCGCTTGGTGATGCGCGCGAGGATCGAGGCCTCCACATTCATCACGCTGCCCATGCAGAAGGGATTGCCATGATGCTCATTGAGCATGAGAGCGTCAAAACCTAGGTCCTCGGCATAGCAGTATTCATCCAGAAAGTAGTTGTAGTCGTCCGCCGCTTTCTCGCGATCGAAATATTTGTTCGACACAGCAAAGAAGGCTTCATTCTTGAGGACTTCTTCCTCGGGCACCCAGCGATACGGGCGTTCGGTGAAATAACCAACGATCATCGTCGTGTCGCTCCTTTCTTTTATTAGCCGCCTAGGCAGGCTGAATTTCTCTCCCCATTATATCTCTCCTCTTGAGGCGCTGGCCTGTCGTCTTTAGTCTTCCCCCAGGCTTCACGCCTCCAGGCGCGATGTGTCACTCTACTAAGCCGCTGATCTCGTCGAGCGTCAACCCCAGTGCGCTCTGCGGCGCCCGCGCCGTGCGCTGGCCCAGGTCCATAGCAGGGGGGCAAACCGGAAATTCAGAGAGTTTAATGATAATCGGTAGCAACTCTTCGGAAGTGAATCCTTCTTTCATGTGGGAGGGGCGCATCTACTCGCCCCTCCCGATAGAAGACCCTACTTAAACATAAAGGTCGCCTGGTGCATGGTCCCATCCCGTAAGGCCACGGTCAACTGGCGACAGTGGCCCGCCCAGCTTTTGTCTGTTTTCCACACGTAGGTGTAGGTCGCTGTGCCAGCGTCATACTGCAGGCCGCTGGCCCTACTCGTCACCGTCTCAACGTCATCCACTGCAGAACCCCCTACACACGGGAGTTGTTGGGAGCTTGGGGACCCACTGGCTAAGATGCCCAGGCCGTAGTTGCCTCCCAGACTGAACTTCACGGGAATCCCTTGCCCGGCTTTGACTTGGTTCACCACCGGCGGATTATCCACCGGTGGGAAGAAGCCGGTGAAGGGATAGGTTATGAGGACACTAAACCCACAACTATTTTGCAATCCGGCTCCGTCGGTGGCCGAGCAAGTTACGGCTGTACTGCCAATCGGGAAGGTGGAGCCAGACGCAAGCGCACAACCGATGATAATCGTGCCGCAGTTATCGCCGGCGCTAGGAGCGAAGCTAACCAATGCGCCGCGGGAGCTCGTGGCCGCGGCGGTGCGAGAGCTAGGGCAGGTAATGCTGGGTGGGGTCTGATCGGCGACGGTGACTGTAGCGGTGCAAGAGCTGGACGCGCCCTGGGAGTCGGTGACGGTCAAGGTGACGGGGATTGCGCCCAGGCCATAGGGGCCGGCAGGGGATTGGCTCAACGTGAGAGTATCGCCGCTATCGGGGTCGAACGAACCGGCGTCAATCGAAGTGGCAACAGCGCCGCAGGCGTTGATGGAGATATTCTTACACTGGGCCACCGGTGGCAAGTTGGGCGCACAGTTGGCGTCATCACAGTGCGCCAGTTTGAGATCACCGTCCACGGATTCATAGTAACTGAGCACGGGGTGGCCCTGACTATCCAGTGTGAACGAGGAGTGGAAATCGACGTGGTTGGTTTCCACCACCTCGATACTCTCATTGTTTCCCGCGCAATTCGGGTCGTTGCAGTGCGCCACCTTGATGTCGTCGTTGGTGGAGTCAAGGTTGCTGATGGGAGGGTGGCTAGCTCTATGTAGCGCCAATGAGATGAACTTACCAACATCGCCCGTGGTTTCGATGGCTCTGATGCTTTCATTATTACCCTCCCAATTTGGGTCGTTGTATTGGCTCACCTTTATGTTCACGTTGGCACTGTGAGTGCACGTGCATGAC
>CAZUFQ010000116.1:0-4301 GCA_964618735.1 uncultured Enterobacteriaceae bacterium | reverse complement strand
GGGAAGACCCAGAACCGCCGGCCACCGTAATGTTGTTTTCATTTTTCCCCCGGCAGTTGGCGTCATTGCAGTGGACGAGCTTGAGGGCCCCATTGGTGAAGTCAAAGTAGCTCACGACAGGGAAGCCTTGGCTGTCGAGCGCTAGTGAGGTATCCAAGCCGACATTGCCCGCAGTGTCGACGGCCACGATGCTCTCATTATTCCCGGCGCAGTTCGGGTCGTTGCAGTGGACGAGCTTTAGATCGCCGTTGGCGCCGTCATAGTAGCTAATCACAGGGTTGCCTGCGCTATCCAGCATCAGCGAGGAGAAGAGACCGACATCGCCCACGGTGTCGATCGCCACGATGCTCTCATTATTCCCGGCGCAATTCGGGTCGTTACAGTGCGCCACTTTGAGGTCGCCGTCGAAGGGCTGATAGTAACTGATCACAGGGTTACCCGCGCTATCCAGCACGAGGGAAGGGAAGGAATCAGACTGGCCTGTCAGAGCGACGACCATAATGCTCTCATCGTTCCCGGCGCAATTCGGGTCGTTACAGTGCGCGAGCTTAAGGGTGCCGATAGTGCCGTCAAAGTAGGCGATGACAGGGTTGCCTTGGCTGTCCAGCACAAGGGAGGAGCCGTCACCGACATCACCGGCGGCGTCTACAGTCTGGATACTATCGACCGCCTGTGTGAACCGGGGCGTCAACGCGGTCACGAGGAAACCAAGCAGCACGCCGACCACAACTGCACGACGCGGTCTGAGCGAGAGCTGAGAGTAGAGTTTATTTGGTACTGCCGTGTTCATGAGTATCCCCCTTCTCTAGTTGAGGTGTGTTGCAAGTTATGTGGTGCGTGCATGTAAAGCGTGATGCGTATGCCCCCTAACGCAAGAGACAGGCCACAGCAGCCAGAGGGCCAAGCAACCTGCAGTTCAACAAGGAAAACAACCGCTTATGATCCGTCTGCAAAAGAACGGCAAATGAATGGCGGGAGAGCAAGCCACCGAATGTGGTGGGTTTACGATGGCAAGCCACCGAATGTGGTGGGCGGGGGAGGTGCGAGCGTGACAGGTAGATCGTCCATCCGAACTACCGCACATCGCCTGCGCGTTGGAGGCGGTGGGCAAACAGCTCGTTGTCGCGCTCTGAGTTCCATGAGGCCAAGGTTAAGCGCTGTTCAGGGGTTCAATATGCGAAGCTTGACCTCCGAGTGCACGCGTAGCTTTGGCGCGTATCCGGTCAGCGGTCGCGAAGCGCGCCTTCTTTTCATGAGCGATTCCAAGGCGTCGGGTGTGCGTAATATTAACCGCTTGCCCCAGCGCTTTCGCGGTAAGACAAAAAGGGCTCGACGTAGCGGCAAATCTCGTCGAAGCGGAATTGCCGACTAAGATCACGCAGGTGCGCCGCTATGTTGATGTAAGGGCTGCCAAGCGCGTCAAGCGCTTTTGTCTGTTCGAGAACGCCCTTGCCGTGCCCCTTGCGCGCCGCATCCAACAGCGCCTGAGCAATCGGCTCGGGCAGCCGCTCAATCTCCCCATCATCAGCTTCTAACGGCGGCAAAGGTGTTTCCGCCTTAGCTGCGGAGGAGACCCACTCAAGATTGAGGCAGCGCCCAAGGCTCTCCAGCAGATCCTCGGCGATCACTGGCTTGGTGACGAAGTCCGCGCAGCCGCTTTCGCGGCTATACTGTTTGTCCTTCTCGAAGACACTTGCCGACATCGCAATGATGGGAATGTCGCGGCTCTCCGGTGTTCGCCGTAAACGACGGGCTGCTTCCAAACCATCGAGCCGCGGCATGACGATGTCCATCAAAATAATATCAGGCGGTGTGCGGCTCGCCTGTTGCAGACATTCCTAGCCATCTACCGCCTCACTACACTGAAACCCGAGCGGGGCGAGCAGGCCGACCAACACCGCCCGGTTCACGGCTTTGTCATCCGCGATCAAGACGCGCCGTTTGGGCCCTCGATAGCCGACAATTGTTTGCTCGGTCCTTGAAGTGACCGCCACCGCTTCTCGCGCCGCCGGCAGAGTCAACTCAAACCAGAAACGAGAGCCTACCCCAGGGGTGCTCGAAACCTTTAGCTCCCCGCCCATGAGTCTTACTAATCGCTCGCTGATGGCGAGCCCGAGACCGGTGCCTTCCTTGGGCTTGGTCCCATCGTGCAGTTGCGTGAACGGCTGGAAAAGCTCGTTGATGCGTTCGGGCGGAAGGCCTGGCCCGGTATCTTGCACCTCAAAGCGCGCTGTCTGATTAGTCGAAGTCAGGCGCAGGACGACTTCGCCCGATTCGGTAAACTTGACCGCATTACCCAGGAGGTTGATCAACACCTGCCGCAGCTTGCGTTCATCGGCGTACACCGCCTCGGGTATGGCTTCATGCACAAGCGAAAAATGCAATGCCCTTTCCACGGTCCGCTGGCGAAAGAGCGCTTCAACACTCTGTATCAATTGCGGGAGTGAAAATCGTCTTGTTGACCAGTGGTGATGGGTACCCCGAATGATGCTCCCCCCTATTCTCGTTCACCCTACACCCAATAAGATCGGCCGCTCCCCTACGCCGCCTTGCTTTCCAATATCCAGTATGATGGAGAAGATTTGCAGAGAGAACTGGTCCGCATCATCAACTGATTTTCGTCCCACCCTCATTGTGACGCCGCATCCACAAGATCAGCATCCAGATCACTGTGCGACATATTTCTTCGTGCGGGCAGCGTTGCACGCCTACGGGGACCAGCACCCTGCCCTCCATCCAGTATTCCTCCGCTTCTTGATTCACTTTGGACAGTGGCCACAAGATACGAAAACGAGCGTGAGCTACGAACCGCACCTCATGCCCCCTCTACCCTTTCCTGAAGGACAGATTTCATGGTTGTCTTTGCCCCTCACAGCTTCAGAAATCGATGGGAAACGCAGAGTCCTCACTCAATATAAGAGTCAGATGCTCGTCATGGGGTCGTATTTACTGAGTTTTGTTCGTGCTAATGAACTCTTTTCGCCTGCACCTCACACGGACGTGGAAGAGAATGAGAAGTTACGGTGTTGTGGGCAAACTCGGGGCCAGTTGCACCAACCGGAACGCTCCTCCCCAAGCGGAAGCGAACACCTCTCGGGTTTCCCGCGTTGACATAGGGAAGGAAGACCCGTCCGCTATAGCGCGGGATACCTAGAATGGACCACTCTTGTTGACCTCTTCGTCTCCCAGCCGCCACATGCCAGGACCTACTCCCCTCTGCCGGATGGCTTGGCGACGGCGCGGCGACGTGCAAGGATACGCATTGCTGGGTCTCTGCGGACGTGTAGCAGGGGTATCTCATCCTGGCGGGGGAAGACCTTTTGGCGTCAGTGAGAAGACTCAGCACGAGAGGACAAGCTATGATGCAGAAGCACGATTTGGATGAACAGCTCCAGCAATTGCATCGTGAGCTGCAACAGGTAGAGTCTCCTGACGCTACTGAGCGTCAGCTCTTACAACAGCTCCAAAGCGATATTCAAGCTATCCTCGCATACCAGGAAAGCCACGGCCCCCCGTCCTACACACAGCTGGGCGAACGATTGCAGGAAGGGATAGCGCGGTGGGAAACCTCATATCCACGCCTTACCTTTGCCATGGGGCAGATCAGCGACATGCTGGCTCGACTCGGTATTTAAAACACAACACCATTTGTTATGCGGCTTGTTTGAACGCCGGGGATAACTGCGCCTCGCGCCACCGTTGCAGCCCGGTACGGAGGTAATCCGGTTCGAACCCTAAGACATGACAGATGTTCATAAAGCTACAGAGCCACGTCGGATCGTTATACAGAATCCACTCTTCCGCCTCGCGAAACAGTCGCCTGCCACGCCGCCCCGTAGCGGTGGCGTTCTTCTTGTATTGTTCGATCCCGTTCTCCAGGACAGCCCATAAGAAGCGACCTTCGGGTGTTTTCCGAATCTGCTCAACCGCTTCTGGAGCCTCAGGAGCGAAGGAAAGATATCCATAGAAATCATTCATTGCCATGTGTTCAGTCATAGCCTTTGTTGTCCTTGCCAAAAATCATCGCGTTGTTTCAACCTGCAAGAAATCTGGCTCAATACACGACTTGGAGGGTTTCACGCGAAACCCTTCCGCACTAACAGTGAAGCAGGCTGGGGTAGTGTTACCATTTAGTATTTATACCAATTTTAGACGGGTGCCCCAAATTCAAAGCGGTTGAGGAACAGACCGATCAGGAGATCGTGCATCCGTGTGGACTTTGAGAAACAGATCGTCTTACGAACCCAGCGCTTGATCCGCGTGCGCAACGTCAAATGTTTGCGTTCCAGTTGCTGGGTATA